>NZ_JAGXFK010000046.1 GCF_024637375.1 Sediminimonas sp.
GCCAGGTCGCAGAAATCCATGTCCGCATCGCCGTCCTCAACGACTACACCGCGCTCGGCATACCCATCACTGAGTCCGTAGGATAAGTCCATCTGGGGAAAGGGAAACTCCGTTCTGCAGACGATTTGTGCAACAGAGTCTTAATTAGGCACGAGTTATTCAGATTGACTGTCCCGAGCGTTATCGGGGAGCCACCCGCCGAATAGACGCGCCCTTCTCGGAAGATGGCTCCTTGGCCGAATTCAGTCGTATTTGAGTACAGACGGGCCGACCCAGCCGGGCAACTGGTCCGGACGTGCGGGAGCGAAGATCTCATAATAAACGCACCCTTCCGGTCCGGTTCCAATAGCCGCGTGCCTTGATCCCGCCGGGAAGAAAACGAGGTCCCCCTCATTGGCCTCGATCTTCTTTTCGTCAATGACGAGGCGGACCATACCTGAGACCATGATCAGAAGCTGCTCGTTATCGTGCCAATGGGTCTTGCCGTCGAACTCTGCTTCCGGTGATGTCTCGACGCGAACGGCCGATATTTTTTCTCCGCAGATTCCGGCACGCGCGGATCCGGCTCGCATGCCGGAAACCGTTGGAAGCTTGCTCCAGTCGATAAGCATAATCTTTCCTTTAGATGCTGGCAATCAGACCGCCGTCGATACGGATCACTGAACCCGTGATGTAAGAAGCTTTTTCGCTGGCGAGGAAACTCACGACGTTTCCATATTCTTCCGGTTCGCCATAGCGCTTCAGCGGTATACCACCTGTACTTTCCGCCCGGACATCTTCGACCGAGCGCTGCTCTCGCTCCGCCTTTTTCTCGTCGAGGAACTGGATCCGTCCGGTAGCTATCCGACCAGGAAGAACGATGTTGCAGTTTACACCATCGGGGCCCACTTCGCGCGCCAAGGTCTTCGACCATCCAACGAGGGAAAGGCGTAGGGCGTTCGACATGCCGAGGTTCGGGATTGGTGCGACCACCCCGGATGAGGTTGAGGTAATAATTCGACCCCATCCGCGTTCTCGCATATCTGGAAGCACCGCATCGGTGATTGCAATGACAGAGACGACCATGGACTCGAAATACATTTTCCAGCTATCCGAAGACTGCCCCGATGCGGGCGTCGGCGGCGGTCCGCCGGTGTACCGCGCACAGCGCGAAATCGGAAAACCGCATCTCCACGACGGGCCGCGTGCCGGTCATCGCCGCGCCCACGGCGGCGCCCATGATGCAGGCTTCGGAAATCGGGGTGTCGGCAATGCGCTCGTCCCCGAACATCTCCTGAAGGCCCTTGTATTGACCAAACACGCCGCCACGGCCCAGATCCTCGCCAAGCGCCCAGACACGCTCATCGCGCTGCATCTCTTCCATCACGGCGCGGCGACCGGACTCCAGATAGGTCGTCATGCTCATCAAAAGGCCCTCTCGGCCGGGTTGCCCATGTCCTGCACATCCACGAAGGCGCCGCTGGCGTCGGGCCACGCTGTCGCGCTGGCCTCCTCGCTGATCCGGCGCATGTCTTCCCATGCTTCCTCTTTGGTCTCGCGCAGCACGTCATCGCTCACGCCCGCAAGGCGCAGCCCCGCCTCGAGTCGCGCGATCGGGCATTTCTCACGCCATTGCTCCACCTCCCCCTCGGGCCGATAGGCGGCCGGATCAACCGCCGTATGCCCGGTGATCCGGTAGGTGCGGCAATGCATCAGGCGCGGCCCTTCGCCGCCGCGCAGCGCGGCAATCGCAGATTGAGCCGCGGCATCGACCGCCAGAATATCGTTGCCGTCCACCTCTGCCGCCGGCAGGCCAAGGCTTTCAGCCCGCGCGGCAGCCCCCGCACCGCCGGTCATCGATCTGGTGCGCGTCGTGGCGGAAAACCCGTTGTCCTCGCACACGAACAGCACCGGCAGATCGAACACCCGGGCCCAGTTCAGCCCTTCCAGGAACGGGCCGCGATTGATCGCCCCGTCGCCGAAGATACAGACCACCACCTCGCCCGCCCGGCGCAGCTTGAGCGCATGCGCCGCGCCCGTCGCGATCGGGATATTCGCCCCCACGACACCATTCGCGCCAAGCATTCCCACACCGAAATCGGCTATATGCATCGACCCGCCCTTGCCACCGCAGGTGCCGCCCTCGCGGCCGAAAAGCTCGCGCATCATTGCCAGCGGGTCGGCCCCCTTGGCCAACGTATGCCCGTGGCCGCGATGCGTGGACAGCAGCAGGTCGGTTTGCGACAGGTTCGGGCAGATACCTGCGGCCACCGCCTCCTGCCCGATGGACGGATGAATCGCGCCCAGAACCAGCCCCTCGCGCTGGGCCTCGATGGCCAGCTCCTCGAAGGCGCGAATTTTCCACATCAGGGACAGGCGCGGCAGAAACCGCTCGCTCTCCAGGTTGCCGGATGAAATCCCGCGGGTTGCGGTACCTTGTGTCAAAACTGCTCCTCCGTGACCTTGTTCTGCCCGGCCTCTGTTCGCGTCTGCCCGCGCTGATCGAGGCTCCGGCCCAGTTCCTCGGCCTCCTGCTGCAACATGCCAACCAGTTCCGAAATGCGCGCAGGGCCCATCCGTTCACGGATCGCAGCGATAGATAGCGCCGCGAGCGCACGACCGTCATGATCCTTCACCGGCACCCCCACCGCCGCCATCGCGCTCACGATACGGCCGCCGTTGAATGCGTACCCGTCGCGCAGCGTCGCGCGCACCATGGCGCGCAGGCCGTCCGCGTCGAACCCGGAAAACCCCTGCCGCGCGGCATGATCGTCGCGCAGGATGCGGTCGATATCGCCCTCGGGCTGGAACGCCAGCAACGCCAGCGATCCCGCCCCCACGCCAAGCGGGCGACGATCCCCGACATCGAGCGTCAGGGTACGAATGGGAAACTTGCCGGTGCAGCGATCCACGCACAGCGCCTGATCGCCCTCGCGCACCGAAAGATAGACGGTATCTTCCGTCGCCGCCGCCAGACGCACAAGCGACGGGCGGGCCTGCTCCACGATGCTGAATTGCTGCGCCGCCGCCGCAAGCGAAAACAGCCCGTAGCCAAGCCGGTAAAGCTTCGATCCATCGTCGAACTCGACGAACCCCACCTCGGTCAGCGCACCCAGAAGCCGATGAACCGTCGCCTTGCCCAGATCGACCACCGCCGTGACATCTGCAAGGCGCATCCCTCCCGCCGGTCCGTCCGACAGCGCGCAGCACAAGCGCGGCGCGGCCAATCGTCTTGACCGAAGATATCTGCGCCTCTGCCACTCTCGCCTCCCCACGGTCGTGACCAAGTTAACATTGTTCCATCTAACGGAACATGATCGAGCCTATTTTGGAACAAACGAACCTGTCAAGGGCACTACGCGCTTGCCCGAAGACTCTGGCACCGCGGCAGAGAGGCACCAATACGCGGCGGCAAAAACACGCACGCATTCAATGGCGGCGCTGGCCGCTGGCCGACCGAGCCCGCCGCCATCCTGTCGCCCGCGCAGAACTCCGAGACCGAAAGCTCGGGGCTGCGTCTCAGCCTGTGGTGCCGGAGAGGTCGCGCAGAACGCGATTGAGCATCTCGACCTGCTGGGTGTCGAACTGGGCAAGGATTTCGCGGTCCTGCAGGCGGACCAGTTCGCGAATATCGGTCATGCGTTTGCGGCCCAGGTCGGTCAGAAGCAGGTTGACCTTGCGCTGATCCGAGGCGGCAATCTGACGGTGAACGAGGCCTTGCGCGACCATCCTGTCGACCATCTTGGTCAATGTCGGCGGGTTCATCAGCACGATCCGCGCCAGTTCTCCCATGGTCAGGTGGCTTTCGCTGTCGAGCGTCTCCAGGATGCGCCAGGTCTCGACCTGCATCCCGTGCTCCTTAAGTCGCGAAGCAAGCGACTGATGCACGGCGCGATGCGCCGCGGCCAGCATGTACGAAATGTAGGAGTCCATGGGGGTTGGAGCCTGTTTCATGGAGAAACCCATCATAATTTGCCTGCCCATTTAATAGTTGACTTGGAAAGTAAATTCAATTGCAGTGTTGCGAAACGACCTGACAATTGTGCAAGGTTTGGCAGAATGACCTCTTCTATGGGTGAGGCTCTGTTTCCCATGGAGGTGCCGGAAATCGGCGACCGCCCGGTGCGTGGCGCGGCGCGAACCTATCGCGTGGCGCTCTTGATTCCGTTGTGCGGGTCGGCCGGCTTGTGGGCGCCGTCGTGCATCTCAAGTGCACAGGTCGCGGTTGGCGAACTCAACCGCCGCCACGGGATCGCCGGGCGGCCGGTGGAATTGGTCATGGTCGACGCGGCCGTCGAGGCCAGCACGCCGGTGGAGGCGGTGGTGCACGAGTTGATCGAGGCGGGCGCGATAGACGCCATTGTCGGGATGCATATCAGCGCCGTGCGCCAGCGGCTGAGCAAGGTCGTCGGCCAACGTGTGCCCTATATCTATACCCCGCTTTACGAGGGCGGCGAACAGACCGCCGGCATATTTGCCATCGGTGAAACCCCGGACGCGCAGCTTGGCCCGGCATTGCAATACCTGCAAAAGCAGTTCCGCCCGCGGAGTTGGGCGCTTATCGGGAATGATTACGTGTGGCCGCGCAGTTCCCATGCCTATGCCAAGGCAAAGCTGCGCGACATGTCCGTGGATCTTGCGTTCGAGCGATATCTGCCGTTCGGCCTGCGCGACATGGGGCGGCATGTCGACGAGATCGCGGCCTCGGGCGCCGAGGCGGTTCTGATCTCGCTCGTCGGGCAGGACGCGGTGGCCTTCAACCGGGCATTCGGGATGGCCGGGCTGGATAGCCGGATCGTGCGCCTGTCCTGTGCGGTCGAGGAAAACGGTCTGTTGGCCAGCGGCAGCGAGAATCTCAAGCGACTGTTCTCGGCGGCATCGTATTTCGGCGCCTTGCCGACCGAGGCGAACGGTGCATTCAAGGAGAAATACTACAGCCTGCATGGAGAGCACGCGCCGGTGCTCAATGCGATCGGTCAATCAACCTATGAGGGCATGCATTTCCTCGCCGGTCTTCTTGGGCACAACGCCACCGACTGGCGCGAGCCCCAGGCGGTGATTCCGTCCACGCTCGACTATCGCAGCGCCCGGCGCGAACGAACCCCTGGCGAGGGGCTGATGCGCACGCCGATTTACCTTGCCCGCGCGGACGGTATGCAGTTTTCCGTTATAAAACGATTTTGAAACAATGGGTTGAGGTAATATTTGAAAAGGAAAATAATTTACTTGAAATGGAAATGAAAATTTCCAATCCTCTGACGTAACGGACCTAGTCGTCGCCGCAGTGGCGGCATCACCTGTTACATTGGGGGATCTGGCCTTGATCTGGTTTCTTTCTCTGCTTGCTCTGGCCGCTGTCTTTCTGATCGGCATCTGGTTTCTGCACCGCTACTACGCCAAGGCCACGCTGGAGACGGCACTGGTGCGTACCGGGATGGGCGGCCGGCGCGTCGTGGTCGATGGCGGATGCCTGGCGCTGCCGATCGTGCACCAGGTTCAGCGCGTCTCGATGGGTACGATCTCGTTCACCACGTCGCGCAGCGGCCGCGACGCGCTGATGACGCAGGATCAGTTGCGCGCCGATGTCGACATGGAGTTCGAGTTCTATGTCGAGCCCAGCGAGAAAGGGATTGCCACCGCGGCGCAGGCGCTTGGCCGGCGGATTGCCCGCGGCGACGGCGAGGGCGTGCACGAGGTGCTGGCCGGTCCGCTGGCAAATGCCATGCAAAACGCCGCGGCCACCCGCCCGCTGACCGGCATTCATTTGGATCGGTCGGGATACACCGACGAGGTCGCGCGCCTTGTCGGCGCGCATGCCGAACGGCTCGGGCTGGTGTTGGTTTCGGCCTCGCTGGTTGGGGTGGATCAGAGCGATCTGAGCCAACACGACGAAAGCAATGCCTTCAATGCGCAGGGGATGCGCAAGCTGGCCGAACTGGTGGCCGAGCAGCGCAAGACGCGCGTGAAGGTGGAAACCGAGGCCGAGATCGCCATCAGCGAAAGCCGTCTGGCCCAGCACAACAAGCGTCTGGAGGTCCAGCGCGCCGAACGAGAGGCCGAGATCGCCCAGAGCGAACATATCGCCCGGCTGGAGGCGGAATCGCGCGCGCGCAGCGAGGCGTCGACCGTCGAGGGCGAACTGGCCGCGGAATCCGCCCGCATCGACAAGGATCAGCGCCTGAAGACGGCGCAGGTCGATAACGACGAGGCACTGCGCCGCGCCGAGATGGCGGCGATCCTGGCGCTGGAAGAGGCCAAGATCAGCAACGACATTCAACTTGCACGCAAACGCACCGAGGAGGCAGAGGCGAAAGCGGCCGAGGAAGCCTCGCGCGCGCAGGTTCTGCTGGCGGCCGAACAGGTGCAGGCCCAGAAAGAGCGCGCCATCGCCGAGCGGGAGCGCGAAATCTCGGGGCTCAAGCAACAAAGCGCGCTGGAGCTGGAAAGCGAAAAGGTCGCCTCGGACGTCGAGATCATGCTGTCGCGCGCACAGGCCGAAGCCCGCGCCGCGCAGGCCGCCGCAGAGGCCGAAAAGATCGGGATGCAGGCCCGCGCCGCCGGCCAGATCGCGCTGAACGAAGCCGAGAACACGTTGAGCGACGCGGTGCTTCGGATGCGCATGGAAGGGCACAAGCTCGACCGCATGCCCGAGATCATGACGCAGATGATGAAGCCGGTGGAAAAGATCGATTCCATCCGCATCAACCAGATCGGCGGCGCCGGCAGCGGCATGAACGGCGGCGACGGCGTGGGCGTCGAGGGGGCCTTTGGCGCCGCGATGGATCAGATCCTGGGCATGGCGGTGCGCCTGCCCGCGATGAAGCAGATGGGCGAGGAAATCGGCTTCGACTTCGACGCCAATCTGGCCGGGCGAACCGCGGATTACGCCAACCGCATCACGCCCAGGGACGGCAAGGACAAGACAAGCGAGAGCAAGACCAAGGACTGACCACCGCAAAGCGTGGCGCAACATCACACCAACCGGGAGACCACAGATGACCTTGAACAGAAGACACTTTCTTGCGACGGGGACGGCGATGGCGGGGGCCGGGCTGCTGCCGCGGCTCGGGCGCGCGGCCGAAGCGATCAAGCTGGGATCGATCCTCGATACGTCGGGTATCTTCGACGCCTATGGCAAGCCCATGGATCACGCGATGCGCCTTGCCGTCGCCGATCTGAATGATAGCGGCGGCCTGCTGGATCGTCCGATCGAAATTCACGCCTATGACACCCAGTCGGACATGGCGCTTTACGCGCAGTATGCCCAGCAACTGACCCGGCAGGACCGTGTCGACGTGGTGCATGGCGGTATCCTGTCAGCCTCGCGCGAGGCGATACGCCAGACCATGCGCCGCAGCAACACGCTCTATTTCTACAACGTGATGTATGAAGGCGGCGTCTGCGACCGCAACACCTTCATCAACGGGGTGACGCCCGCCCAGCAGGTCGAGGTGCTGATCCCACATGCGATGAAGCAATCGGGCAAGAAGGTTTACGTGCTGGCCGCCGATTACAACTACGGCCAGATCATGGCGCGCTGGATCAACAAGTTCGTGCGCGACAACGGTGGCGAGGTCGTGGCGACGGATTTCTTCCCGCTGGACGTGGCCGATTTCGGATCGACCATCGCCAAGATCCAGTCCGCCGCGCCCGACCTGGTCGTGGCGCCGCTCGTCGGGGGCGCACATCTGTCGTTCTTCCGCCAATGGGCGGCGTCGGGCATGAAGGATCGTATCCCGCTGGCCTCGACCACGCTTGGGGTGGGCAATGAACACAAGGTGCTGACCGCCGAAGAGGGTGACGGGATCATGGTGGCCTACAACTACAGCCAGCAGATCGATTCGCCGGAAAACGAGGCGTTCAAGGCCAAGTGGGAGGCCGCGGGCGGCAACGCGACCGAGATCAACGAATTCGCCGTCTCGACCTATGCCGGCATCATGACCTGGGCCAAGGGTGTACGGCAGGCCGGCACGGTCGCCCACGATCCGGTGGTCGAGGCGTTGGAATCGGGGCTGTCGGTCACCGGCCCTTCGGGCAAGCTCACCGTCGATCCGCAAACCCACCATGCCATCGCCGATGTGCGCCTGATGGAGATCAGGGATCAGAAGATGCAGGTTCTCGAAACCCTGCCGCAGCGTCAGCCGCTGGATACGCAGGCGGTGTGCGATCTGGGCGCCAACCCTGACGACAACACGCAATACGAAATCGACGTCGATATCTGATCGACCGTTTCGCCCGTGGACGGGGCCGCCCCGCGGCGGCCCCGTCTTTCCGGCATGGCGCCGGGCCGGAGCCGTTACTTGTCCGAAAGGCCCTGACACATGGATCTGACAATCGTCATCCTTATCGAGATACTCTACGCCGTCGCGTCGCTTGCGCTGATCAGTGTCGGGCTGGCGGTGGTGTTCGGCATGATGAAGGTGATCAACCTCGCACATGGCGAATTCATGATGATGGGCGGCTATGCCACAATCACCGCCGTCAACCTGGGCATCAACGTGTTCGTGGCGATGTTGATCATCGCGCCGCTCGTGGTCGGGGCGATCGGGCTGGTGGTCGAGCGGCTGGTCATCCGGCACCTCTATGGGCGGCTGGTGGACACGATGCTGGCCACCTGGGGGCTCAGTCTGTTTTTTATCGGTATTGCGACGGTAATCTTCGGCAATACCACCACCGGCATTTCCACCCCGATACCGGGGCTGACGGTCGGAGACTACCAGATCAACGGCTACAACCTGTTCATCGTCGTTGTGTCGGTCCTGTTGATGGTCGCTCTGTACCTGGTGCTGGGCAGGACACGGCTGGGCCTGATCGCGCGCGGCACGATGCAGCGGCCCGACATGGCGTCAAGCCTGGGGTACAGCCCCGAACGGATTTACATGGCGACGTTCTTTTGCGGCTCGGCCTTGTCGGGGCTGGCCGGCGCCATCCTTGCACCGCTGGTAGGCCTGGTGCCGACATCGGGCGGCGCCTACATCGCCAAGGCCTTCATCACCGTGATCGCCGGGGGACCGTCGCTTATTGCCGGGCTGGTCAGCAGCGCGAGCGTCTTTGGCGTCATCGACCAGATATTCACCTTCGCGATGTCGCCGGTGATCGGCGAGGTGGCGCTGCTGATTGCCGCGGTTGTCCTGTTGCGGCTGTTACCGCAGGGGATCACGGCGCGCTTCTTTCGAGGCCGGATGTGATGCAGGGCTCTGTCGGAAGAGACGTGATCGCCACGCTGATCGTGTCGGTCATCCTGATCTGGGCGCTGCCGCTGATGGTCGGAACCTATACGCTGACGGTCCTGGCGATCTACGCCATGCTCGGCCTCAGCCTTGGCCTGATCTGGGGCTTCGGCGGCATCCTGTGTTTCGGGCAGGCCGCGTTTTTCGGCCTGGGCGCCTATACCTATGCCATCGCTGCCATCAATATCGGCGAAAGCACGTTGCCGATGATCATTGCCGTGATCGTGCCTTGCATCTTTGCCGCGCTGCTGGGGGCCATGATGTTCTACGGCCGGTTGGGGGATGTCTATCTGGGGGTCATCACCCTGGTCGTCACCCTGATCCTGTTCAAGTTCGTCAACTCGACCGCCGGGCCCGCCTACACCATCGGAAACGCGCGCCTGGGCGGCTACAACGGGATACCGGGCTTTCCGACCCTCAACGTGCCGGGGCGGACCGACCTGTATATCTGGGGTGACGCGCTCTATTACCTGTGCGCGGTGGCGTTGGTGCTGGTCTACCTCGGTGTGACGTGGCTGTTGCGGTCGTCGTTCGGGCGCATTGCCGTGGGCATCCGCGAGAACGAGACCCGCATGTCGCTCATTGGCTATGACGTGCGTATCCGCAAGACGGTCATGTTCGCCATAGGGGCGGCGATCGCCGGGCTGGCTGGGGCGCTTTACGCCAACTGGGGCGCGATCGTCACGCCGGGGCTGTTCAGCCTGTCGCAATCGGCCGAGATCATCATCTGGTGCATTGTCGGCGGGCTCGGAACGCGGTTCGGCCCGCTGCTGGGCGCGGCGGGGCTGGGATACCTGAAATTCCTGCTGGGTCAGCAGAGCATGATCAACAACACCATGCTGATGGGGCTGATCCTGGTGCTGTTCGTGTTGTTCCTGCCGCGCGGCGTGGTGCCGGCGGCGATCTCGGTCTGGCGCGCCAGCGTCGGCCGCCCGCGCCGAACGGGACGTGCCCGCGCCATGCGTCGCAACCGCAGGAGGGATCGGGACGATGGCTGAACCGGTTCTGGAAACTCAGCATCTGAGCATGCACTTCGGCGGTGTTGTCGCGCTCGACAACGTCACCTTCACCCTGCGTCGGGGCGAGCTGCGCTGCCTGATCGGGCCGAACGGCGCCGGCAAGTCGACCTTTTTCAAATGCCTCACCGGGTTGCTGACCCCGAGCGAGGGCCATGTCCTCATGCAGGGTGAAGAGACCACCGGCTGGCCGCCCCATCAGGTGGCCGCGCTGGGGGTCGGGATCAAGACGCAGGTGCCCAACGTGATGGACGCGCTGAGCGTGCAGGAGAACATCTGGCTGGCCGCGCGCCGCTTCCTGCCATCTGCGCAGGCCGACGCCAAGACCCGCGAGGTCATCGACCGGCTGGCGCTGGGCGCGATCGCCCGCACCGACCTGGGACAACTGGCGCATGGCGAGCGCCAGCAGGTCGAGTTGGGGTTCGTTGCCGCCAGCGATCCGTGGCTGGTGCTGCTGGACGAGCCCGCCGCGGGGATGACCGCCGGTGAAGTCGCGCGGATGACCGAGGTGATCCACGAGCTCAACCGCACGGCGGCTGTCGTGATCGTGGAGCACGACATGCAGTTCATCCGCTCGATCGCCAGCAAGGTAACCGTTTTCCATCAGGGCGCGATCCTGATCGAGGAGGACGTGGAAGCCGTCATGTCGGACCCGCATGTGCGTAACATATACCTTGGAAAGAAGGCCTGAGCATGTCGGACGAAACCAACCCGGGCCTTCAGGTCAAAAGCCTCTCCGGCGGCTATGGAAAGGTGCCGATCCTGCACGGCGTGGAATTCGACGTGGCCGAATCCGAGGTCGTGGGCATCCTGGGCCACAACGGGATGGGCAAGACGACCTTGCTCAAGACCCTGATGGGGTTTCTGCCCGCGCGCTCGGGGCAGGTGCGCTATCACGGCGCGGATGTCACCCGCCTGGCGCCGCATGATCGCGCGGTGCTGGGCATCGGATACGTGCCCCAGGGGCGGGGGATATTCCCGCAACTCAGCGTGCGCGACAACTTGCGCTTTGCCTGGCACGACTACGTCGGTGGCAACGAGGCCGAGGCGCTCGACGGCGTGCTTGCCGATTTTCCCCGCCTCGAAAGGCTGCTCGACCGCGAGGGCGGCACCCTGTCGGGGGGCGAGCAGCAATTGCTGTCGCTGGCGCGCAGCCTGATGGGCGATCCCGACCTGTTGCTGCTCGATGAGCCCACCGAAGGTATCCAGCCCTCGATCATCGAGGAAATGGAGGAAACGCTGTTGCACCTGCGCAAGACGCGCGGGGTATCGATCCTGCTGGTCGAGCAGAACTTCGATTTCATTCACGACTTGTCCGACCGTGTTCTGGTTCTCGAACGCGGGCGCATCACGGCCGAGCTGTCGCGCGAGGACATGGCGGACCGCACCAAGGTGGATCAGTTCCTCGGTTTCGGCGCCGCGCGTTCGACACGCGGCTCCGACCCCGCGCCATCGCCGCGGCCCGACACCCGCGCCGGGCAGGACGCTGCCGGCATGCCCGCCCCTGCGCCGCGCAAGCGCCCGGATATTCCCGCTCCCTCAACCCCGGTGACACATATGACGATAAACCGCCCCACGCTCGCCCAGATGCGCGAGATGGCCGACCGCTTCGGCATGAGTTTGACCGATGACGATCTGCAGGAATACCGACAGATCATCGAGCCCTATATCCAGGCCTACGACCGGCTCGACGCGCAGCCCGACAACCTGCCCGAAGTCCGCTATCCTCGCGCGCCGGGGCATTTCCCGGACCTGACCGAGAACCCGCTGAATGCCTGGTACGTCAAGACCGAGGTGCGCGGTGCGCCCGATGGCCCGTTGCGCGGCAAGCGCATCGTGCTCAAGGATACGGTCTGCCTGGCCGGGGTGCCGATGATGAACGGCTCTTCGATCATCGAGGGCTATGTGCCCGAGATCGACGCCACCATCGTCACGCGGATGCTGGATGCGGGCGCCGTGATCGCCGGCAAGGCGCATAGTGAAAACCTGTGTCTTTCGGGGGCGTCACACACCAATGCGAAGGGGCCGATTCACAACCCGTGGAAACGCGGCTACATGGCGGGCGGGTCGTCGGGCGGCTCGGCGGCGCTGGTCGCAGCGGGCGAAGTGGACATGGCCATCGGTGGCGACCAGGGTGGTTCGATCCGCATTCCGTCCTCGAATTGCGGGGTTTACGGCATGAAGGCCACGCATGGGCTTGTGCCCTACACCGGGGTTATGCCGGTCGAACAGACCATCGACCATGTCGGCCCGATCACAAAGACGGTATCCGACAACGCGCGGCTTCTTGAGGTTCTGGCCGGCGAGGACGGGCTTGACCCGCGGCAATACGCCCCCCGGACTTTCCACTATACCGAGGCCCTGGGCCGCGGTGCGCACGGGATGCGGATTGGCATCCTGCAAGAGGGCTTTCACCGCCCCGAGGGCGAGGCGGACGTGGACGACAAGGTACTGGCCGCCGCCGAGCGGTTCCGCGAACTGGGCGCGCGGGTCGAGGAGGTGTCGATCCCCGAACACAACCTCGCGGTCGATTGCTGGACCGCGATCACCGTCGAGGGGCTTCAGGATCACATGATGCACGGCAATGCCGGCGGCACCAACTATCGCGGCCTGTTCCTGCCGTCGATGATGGACCGGATGTCGCAATGGCGCGGCCGGGCGGACGAGTTGAGCCATTCTCTCAAGGCCTGCATGTTCCTGGGCGAGTATTTCCAGGATCACTATCGCGGGCGATTCTACGGCAAGGCGCAGAACCTGATGCGCAAGGCGAACGAGAAATACGCACAGGCGCTGCGGCAGTTCGATCTGTTGCTGATGCCCACGGTGCCGATGAAGCCGCAGGAAATCCCGCCGCCCGACTGCTCGCTGAGCCTCTATGTGCAACGCGCATTCGAGATGATCGGCAACACGGCGCCCTTCAACGGCGGTCTGCCCGCGATGAGCCTGCCTTGCGGTCTGAGCGAGGGGCTGCCCATCGGCATGATGCTGGTGGGGCCCAGCTATGGCGAGATGAAGATCTATCAGGCCGCCCATGCGTTCGAGCAATCGGACGACTGGCGCATCATGTAAGGGAGGCCGCGCATGTCCATCCTCAACGAAAGCCTGTCCGGCCATATCCGGCAGGCTGGCCATGCGGGCCCCTTCGAGACGGACGATACTGCCATCCCGATCGACGGTATGTCCTATGTCAGGGGGACCACCGCGCCCGATCTGCGGTTCATCACCATCCCGCAGCTTTTCCGCGAAACCGTGGCCCGGTTCGGGCCGCGCGACGCGGTCGTGTTTCCCCGGCAGGGCATCCGGCAAAGCTATTATGACCTCGATCGTGCGGTGGACGAATTGGCCAGCGGCCTGCTGGCGCTGGGGCTGGAAAAGGGCGACCGCATCGGCATCTGGGCGCCCAATTGCCATGAATGGGTGCTGACGCAGTTCGCAACCGCGCGCATCGGGCTGGTGATGGTCAACATCAACCCCGCCTACCGGCGTTCGGAACTGGAATATGCGCTCAACAAGGTGGGCTGCAAGGCGCTGATCACGGCGCGGTCGTTCAAGTCCTCGGATTACGTCGAGATGATCCGCCGCCTGGCGCCGGAAATGGAGACCTGCGCGCCGGGGCGCTTGCGGGCCGAGCGCCTGCCGTATCTGCGCCATGTCATCGTCATGGGCGAAGGCGCAGTCGCCGGCGCCCACCTGTTCGGCGATATCCGCAAACTGGGCGGACCGGCGCAGCAGTTGCGACTGCCGGTGCTGGACCGTGCGCTCGATCCCGACGACGCCATCAACATCCAGTTTACCTCGGGGACCACGGGGCACCCCAAGGGCGCGACGCTGTCGCATTACAACATCGTCAACAACGCCCGTTTCGTCACCGACCGGATCAACCTGACCGATGCCGACCGGCTGTGCATTCCGGTGCCGCTCTACCATTGCTTCGGCATGGTCATGGGGGTGCTGGGGGCGTTGAGCAAGGGCGCGGCCATGGTCTTTCCCGGTCCGTCTTTCGACCCCGATGAAACGCTCGCCGCCCTGTCGCAGGAGCGATGCACGGCGCTTTACGGCGTGCCGACCATGTTCGTGACGTTGTTGCAGGCGCTCGACAAGGCGCCGCGCGACCTGGGCGCGATGCGCACCGGCGTGATGGCCGGGGCCCCGTGCCCGGTACATGTCATGCGCCGCGTTGTCAGCGACATGCACATGCCCGAGGTGACGATCTGCTACGGCATGACCGAAACCGCACCGGTGTCGTTTCAGAGTTTCGTCACCGACCCGCTGGACAAGCGTTGCGAAACGGTGGGCCGCGTGCATCCGCACCTTGAGGTCAAGATCATCGACGCCGACGGGCGCATCGTGCCACAGGGCGAAGACGGCGAGCTGTGCACGCGCGGCTATTCGGTGATGAAGGGATATTGGGACGACGCGGAGAAAAGCGCCGAGGCCCTGCGCGGCGGCTGGATGCATACCGGCGATCTGGCCCGGTTCGATGCCGAAGGCTTCTGTTCCATCGTGGGGCGATCAAAGGACATGATCATTCGCGGCGGCGAGAACATCTATCCCCGCGAGATCGAGGAGTTCCTCTACGGCCACCCCGACATCGAGGATGCGCAGGTGTTCGGTATCCCCGACGAACGATTGGGCGAGGAAATCTGCGCCTGGGTTGTGCCCAGGCCCGGTGCGACGCTGACCCCCGAAGACCTGCGCGCCCATTGCGCCGGCCAGATCGCGCACTTCAAGGTGCCGCGACATGTGCGCATCGTGACCGAGTTGCCCATGACGGTGACCGGCAAGCCGCAGAAGTTCATCATGCGCGACCGGATGATCGAAGAGCTGAGCGGCGCAACCGGCGCCGACTCGCGACCGGGTGAAAGCACTGGCTGAGGCACCCGGTGGCGGCGTTCCGGGGGAGCGAAGCAGGTTATCCGGGCATTCGGGCAACGGGCAGATCGAGGGCGCTGCCCGCTCATGCCACCCGCGGGGCACCCGACTGAAGCGCATCGGGGTCGATCCCGCGCTTCTCGGCGCTCGCGCGCACGGCCTGGCGAAGTGCCTCGCTCCGCTTGAGCAGGCGCCGAAAACGTTCTTCGTCGAGCACCAGGAGCGTCGACGGCGCGATGGCTCGCACCTCGGCGCGACGGGGCTTTTGCATCAGGATCGCCATCTGCCCGAACATCTCGCCGCGACCCAGCCGCCAGGTCTGCCCGGCGCTTTGCAGCTCGACGGCGCCCGACGCGATGAAAAACACGCTCTTTGCCGCGCTGTCCTTGCGGATGATGACGTCGCCCATGTTGACGTAGCGCGTCACCAGTGCCCGTCCCAGCCGCTTCACACGCGCATCGTCGAGGTCCGCGAACAGCGGGAACCGCCGGACCAGCTCGGCCCGCTGCGGTGCGATATCCAGGCGCGGGCGATGTTCTGCCGCGGCCCGGCGCGCGGCGAGGCCGTTCATGAGGGAGGTATAGACCTCCAACCCGATCAGCCCATCCTCGCGCATCGCCATGTATTCCCGTTCCTCCAGCCGCAGCGCCGTGCGGCGGATGAAGCGGCGTTCGAGCTTCTCCGCGTAGCCGGGGTATTGCAGGCGCAGGCCCTCAAGCGAAGTTTCCACCGCCTCGACCCGCCGCGACAGAAGTTCGTGCAGCAGGTCGGCCACCCTTTTGCCATGGATACGGCGGATGCGCCCGTCGATGAAGGTGCCGAGATCGCGCAGGATCAACCGTTTCGACAGCAGCAACTCGAACCGGTCGGCGGTCATGCGGGCCAGACGCACGGATATGCCCAGCCGGCTGTGCAGCATCACCACCGCGCGGAAGACGCGTCCATAGGCGACCGACCGACGGGCGGCACGCATGTAGCCGCTGCGCCCGCCGGACCGCGCGCCCTCGATCAGCCGGTCGGCGTCGGACAGGACCTGCTCCGCCATCCGGGCCGAGATCGTGCGCTCGCGCACGCGGGTAATGATCGTGTCGCGTTCGTGCCCTGCCAGCGCGATCAAGCCCAGCGTGATGCGGTCGCGGTCGAGAATCTCGGCGCGATCCTCGGCGCTCTTCACCGCCGCATCCAGCCGCTCGCCGAAGCGTTTCGCCTCGGAGCGCACGATTTCGCGCGTCAGTTCGTAGTTCTCGGTCGTGCGGGCGACGTCCTCGCGCACGGTTTGCAACGCCACGGCGATGACCTGCCGCGACAGCGCCTGGTCGATGGGCGAGAGCCGGTCGAGGCCGAGCCAGGCGATCACGTTTCGCAGCGTCGTGCCCTGGAAGACGAGCGTGAAGAGCGTGAAACCCGTGGCCAGAATGCCGACCACGCGCTTGGTCTCCACGGGAACCCGGAAGCTTTCGGTGACGGCCAGCGCCAGCGCCAGTGTGATCGCGCCGCGCAAGCCCCCCCAGAGGATCGCAATGCGGTAGGGCCGCTCGACCGCCGGCGAGGCGCGCAGCAACGTCAACAGTGGCAGCAGCCCGAACAGGATCACCGCCCGCGCCGCGATCGCGGCGAGGATCACCACGCCGACCAGCACGAAATCTTCGGTTCGGACTTCCTCCAGAAGCCGTGGGATCAAAAGCGCGGCGAGGATGAAGATGAGCGCCCCCGCCCAATGCGCAAGCAAGTCCCAGACCTCGCGCAGGTTCGACCAGGCGACGGGCGGCAGGCGCCCCGGCCCGGTCAGGTTCAGCGTCAGGCCCGCCGACACGACGGCGATCACGCCCGACGCCCCGATGCTCTGCTCCGCCCCGATATAGGCAAGATAGGGTAATGCGACGGAAATAGATATCTGCGCCAACTCGTGGCGGGAAAATAGCGCCATGACCCACACCGCGACCCGCGCCGCCACCCAGCCCGTCAGCGCGCCCCCAGCGATCAGAAGCGGGAACCGGCCAAGCGCATCGCCGAGGCTCGGGTCCGGTACGCCCAGCATGACGAAGCTCATGAACAGCCCGAAAAGCGCGATGGCGGCGGCGTCGTTCAACAGGCTCTCGCCCTCGATGATCCGCGCCAGCCGGCGTGGCGCCGAGATCGACCGGAAGATCGACACCACCGCCGAAGGGTCGGTCGTTGACACGATTGCGCCGATCAGAAGACAGGTCGCCAACGGCAGCGCGCTTGCCCACGCAAGCGCGTAGCCGACGCTTAACATCGCCACGACAACCGCCACGACAGCGAGCACGAGAATCGGCACCCAGTCGTCGAGCATCCGGCGCAGGTTCATTCCCAGCGTCGCCTGGAACAGCAGCGTCGGCAGAAAGACGTAGAGAAAGACGTTCGACCGGATCGGCAGGCCCAGGATCGCTTCGGCGACCGGGTTCAGCGCATCCGTCAGTTCGGTGCGCAGGAAAAAGGTCGCGGCCGCTCCGATCAAGACGCCAAGACCGGCGAGGATCACGCTGTAGGGCAACCGTAGCTTTGCCGCCAGCGGTTCGGCCACGCCGATGACGAGGAACAGCGATGCGATGACCGTGGTGATCAGAACGATATCCATAATCATGAAATAGCGGGAAAACCGGCCATGGGGAATTGGTACGAACAGGAAATGCATCGGTTTCCGGCAAAACCGCTACGTTGTTCGTTGTATCATGTGCGTGGCTCTGCAGCTGCGCCTGCGCCGCGGTTCGCGGGGGCTCAGCCCCGGCATGGCGTCGCACGCGCGCGTGGCGCGCGCGTGGTGATCAGAAACGATATTACCAGTCGTGCGCGGGCCCTGTTTTCATGGTACCCAGTCTCAGCAGATGCCCGAGCGCCTCCTGGCCCGTGATCTCGCGTTGTTATTGGGGGTTGTTGGGAAACAAGACACAATAACAAAGGTGATCAAAATGAGTCTTCCGGAAGCTACCAAACCCGCACTCTGGGGTGCAGTCGGCGGCGCAGTCGTCGCAATCGTGATCGGTTTCGCCTGGGGCGGATGGGTGACCGGCGGGCAGGCCAGCAAGATGCAGGCCGCAGGCGCGGAATCAGCCATCGTCCAGGCGTTCACGCCGCTCTGCGTGGTCAAGGCCGAACAAGAGCCGGAACAGATCGCGTTGCTGAAGGAAGAACGGCGTTACCAGCGCGACAACTTCGTGGTTGATGCCGGCTGGGTCGATAATGTGAGCGAAAAGTATCGCTCGGACGTGGCGGATGCATGTGCCGATACGATCATCGAGGGAATGAAGTAATCCGTGCGCGGCGCCATGCGCCCACAATGCCCGGTCTAGGGTGAAGTTCGCTCGCTTGGGCTGAGGCACACGATTGGGAAGATCGGCACGGCGCGTTGAGCGCAGCCGGTCTTCGACTCCACTGAGCGTCCGGCCTTGCGTATTGACCAGCGCCCAACCTGCAAGGAGCGGGCCTTTGTCACAACGACGATAGGCCAAGCGCAGATGCAGGGCGCCCTCTGGCCCCGCGTTTGCGCTTGGGGTATGCGTTTCTCGCGATGGTCTGCCGAACCATTGACGTTGCCGCACGGACCGGATCGGTCGCAACAGTCCCCGAGGTTTCCAGTGCCTTCAGGTTTCGGCAGCGTGTGTGGTCGGTAGACGGCGTATTCATCACCAAGACGACCGGTCTGCCTGGCCCCGCGCGCCGTCGCCTTGGAAGGGATCCTCTCAGATTGCCATCGCGGGTATTCTGATGTACTTACAACCGTAGTTTGTATAAGCGCGTTTTCGATGTTCCAACCGAATGCATTTCTCGCTCGCCTGACCGAGCTTAATCGGCCCAGCAAGCGCGCGCTGCAGGTCTTCGCCGACAGCGTTCTGATCTTGCTGTGTTTTACCGCTGCCATGGCGCTGCGGCTGGAAAGCGTCAGATTCGTGTTCGATGTGCAGGTCTGGCTGCCGCTTCTTCTTGTGCTGCCCGTCACCCTGGTCGTTTTCGCCAGGCTGGGTCTTTACCGCGCCGTCGTCCGCTACATCACCGGGCTGGCCTTGCGCGTCATCCTGATCGGGGTTGTCGTCTCGTCGGTCGTGCTTTTCGTCGTCGCGCAACTCTTCTCCGCCCCGGTGCCGCGGTCGGTGCCGGGCATCTACGCGTTGTTGCTGTTCGTGACCGCCGGCGGCTTGCGTTTTCTGATGCGTGGCCTGTTCCGCCAGCCCGTGTTGCGCAACCGCGTGCCGGTGATCATCTACGGTGCCGGAGCATCAGGCCGGCAGTTGTTGAACGCGCTGTGTGATGGCCCCGAATACCTGCCGGTGGCGTTCGTCGATGACGACCCGTCCTTGCAGGGCACCACGGTTGGCGGCAAGCGCGTTCATGCGCCGGAAAAGATCGGCGCGCTCGTCGATGCAGGACAGGTCAGAACGGTGTTGCTGGCCATGCCCAGTGCCGGCCGCGCCCGGCGGCGCGAGATCGTCGCGGCGCTGGAGCCGCTGGGGGTCGAGGTCAAGACCATCCCCGGCATGGCCGATATCGTCGCCGGGAGGGCAAAGTTCAGCGACCTGCGCAATGTCACCCCGGAGGATTTCTGGGCCGCGATCCGGTGGCGCCGCGCGAGGAACTGATGAGCCGCAACATCACCGGCAAGGTGGTGCTGGTTTCGGGGGCCGGGGGGTCGATCGGCAGCGAGCTTTGCCGCCAGATCATCAATCATCGTCCGGCTGCGCTGGTGTTGCTGGAAATGTCGGAATTGGCCCTCTACTGCATCACCAACGAGTTGCGCGAAACGCTGGCCGAGGACGGCGGCGAGGTGCCGGTCGAGCCGGTGCTGGGCTCGGTACAGCACCGCGGCCGCGTGGCCGCCGTATTGCGGAATTTCGGGGTGCAGACGATCTATCACGCCGCCGCCTACAAGCATGTGGTCCTGGTGGAAGAAAACGTGGTCGAGGGTGTTCGCAACAACGTCTTCGGCACCCGGACCCTCGCCGAGGCGGCCGTAGAAGCGGGCATCGAGGACTTCATCCTGATCTCGACCGATAAGGCGGTGCGCCCAACCAACATCATGGGCGCGTCGAAACGCATGTCGGAACTGGTTTGCCAGGCCCTGGCACGCGATCATCCGCGCACGACGTTCTCCATGGTCCGCTTCGGCAACGTTCTGGGGTCGTCGGGGTCGGTCATCCCGCGTTTTCGGGCGCAGATCGAACAGGGCGGCCCGGTGACCGTGACCCACCGCGAGATCACGCGTTTTTTCATGACCATCCCCGAGGCCGCGCAACTGATCATCCAGGCCGGGGCCATGGCCCGGGGCGGGGATGTCTTCGTGCTGGACATGGGCGAGCCGGTCAAGATACTCGACCTGCCGCAGAGCATGGTGCGCTTGCACGGGTTGAAGCCGTTCCTTGTGGACGAGGCCGGCCGCCCCGAGGTCGAGGCCGGTGACATCCCGATCAGCATCGTCGGGCTCAACAAGGGCGAAAAGCTTTACGAGGAACTCCTGATCGGCGAAGACCCGCATCCCACGGATCATCCGCGGATCATGACGGCGACCGAGGGCTCGCTGACCCGTGCCGAGCTGGACGGCTTCCTCGAACGCCTGTTTCGCGCCTGCCAGGCCTTCGACGTCCCCGCGATCCGCCAGGTTTTCACCGAGGCGCCCCTGGCCTACCGCCCGACCAGCGACGAGGTGCACGACCTGATGTGGGTCGCCTCGATGTCGGGAACGGTCGATGACGGCCCACGCATGCTCGAAGTGGCCAGCAGCAAGGATTGAAAGGCGGGTGCCGCCACCTGCTTGCGATTACGCCTCGCCGCCGGACAGCACTGCAAGCAGGCGGCGCAGATCGTCGAGGCCGAAGGGCTTTGACAGGTGCGAATCAAAACCCGCGCTGATGTAGTCCACGATCTGGTGCGCCATCGCATTGGCCGTCACGGCCACCACCGGCACCGGCGGGCGGCTGTCACCGCTCTCGCGCGCGGCCTCTTGCGCGCGGATCTCGTGCAGGGCGCTGACGCCGTCCATACCGGGCATCGCGATGTCCATCAGAACGATATCGTAATCCTTCGCCGCGGCCGCCGCGACGGCGGCCTGCCCGTCGTTGACGATCTCGACCGACGCGCCGAGTCTTTCGAGCATGGATTGCATCAGCATTCGGTTGGAGGCATTGTCATCCGCCGCCAGCACGCGCAGCTCCGCGAAGCCGCTGTCGTCAGTATCGGCCGCGGTTATTTCGGGCGGCGGCGTCTCGGCCATGTCCAGCGGCAGGGTCACGGTGACGGTGGTTCCTTCGCCGGGGTTGCTGTCGATCTTGATCGTACCGTTCATCAGGCCGACAAGGTTGCGCACGATCGACATGCCCAACCCGGTGCCGCCATAGCGGCGGGTGGTAGAGCTGTCGGCCTGGGTGAAATCGTCGAAGACGCGGTCCACCTGCGCGGCGCTCATGCCAATGCCGGTATCCTTGATCACGACGGTCAGGGGTTGGCCCTCGCGCCCCGAGATGGTCATGCGGACATGCCCCTCTTCGGTGAACTTGATGGCGTTGCCCAGAAGGTTGTGCAGAATCTGCTGGACGCGGTGCGCGTCGCCCTTGCGCGGCAGTTCCGCGCCCGAGCCGATCATGACCTCCAGCCCGATATTCTTTTCCTCGACCTTCAGCAGGTGGACGGCTTCCAGCCGTCGCGCGGCGGTGGCAATGCTGAAAGGCGCGTTTTCCAGTTGCAGCTTGCCCGCCTCGATCTTGGAAATGTCGAGGATATCGTTGAGGATGTTGAGCAGCGTCCCCCCCGACTGCCGGATCACATGCACCATGCGCTGTTGCTCGGGGTCGGTGACTTGCGATTCCAGCAGTTCCGCCATGCCGAGAACGCCGTTCATCGGGGTGCGTATCTCGTGGCTCATGGTGGCCAGGAACTCGGACTTGGTGGCATTGGCGACCTCGGCGCGCTCGCGCGCCTCCACCAGGCGGGTGTGGGCCATGTCCATCTCCAGCGCCGCCGCCGTGACATGCGCCGCGGTGGCCAGCGCCCCGGTCACCGACGGTGGCCAGCCGTCGAAGCCGCCGTGCGCGTCGTCGTCACAGATGTCGAAGCCGATGAAGCCGACCAGCCGACCCTCGGCGATGACCGGATAATTGCAAAGCGCCCGCACCTGCAGCGGATCCATGATGGCGCGTTCTGCTGCAGTCATCTGTTCGGGGGATGCGATGATGACCGGCTCGCCCTTGCTGAACTGTTCCTGCCAGCGGTTCAGCCCGACGGTCAAAAGGTTCAATTCCTGCAAATCGGGGTTGTCGATCTGCGGCGTGGCGGTGTCGTCGCACCACTCGAATTCCTGGCTGACGATCCAGTCGGCTTCGGCATCGTCGGGCGCGGCAGGGTTGTCGAGGCGGAAGTAGTAGCTGCGGTGCACGGACGCCGCGCGCCCGATCTCGACCAGCATGCGGTTGCGCTCCTGCACCCAGTCGCCGTTGCCCAGCAACCTCTCGGACGTGCCCGCGATCGCCTGCATGATGTGCTGGTGGCGTTTTTGCTCGGAAATGTCGATGGCGATCCCCGACAGCATCGCGGTCTTGCCGCCGGGATCGCGCTGCGTAACCCGGGCACGGGTGAGCATCCACACGTAGCGGCCGCTGACATGGCGAACGCGCAGTTCCTGTTCGACGGTGTCCTGGCCCGACAGCACCCGCAGGGTTTCCTCGCGCAGCGATTTCTGGTCGTCGGGGTGCAGCATGGCCAGAAACTGTGCGCGCGACATGGAATCGAGCGTGCCGGGCTGGTGGCCCAGGATATCGGCCAGCAAGGCGTTGACGAAGATGGTATCGCGTTCCACGTCCACCTGGAAGGTGACAACGCGTGCCCCGGATATGATGTCGGATAGCTGCTGGCGGGTGCGCACGATCTCGGTGATGTCGATGCGCAGGCCAACGTGCCCGCCATCGGGGGTGAGCTGTTCCAGCACCCGCAAGGTGCGCCCGCCCGCAAGCGACAATTCGAACGGTTGGCCGGGGTTGCGGTGCGCCTCGAGATGCTCTTCCAGCCATTCCTCTTCGCGGCCGACGGCATTGGCATATTGGCCCTCTTTCAGCCCATGCTTGAGTATGTCCTCGAAGCGGGCGCCGGGAATCATGGCGGGGCGGGTACGCGGAAACAACTCGCGGTAGCGTTCGTTGCACATCACCAGCCGATCGTCGGCGTCGTACAGCACGAATCCGTCGGGCAGCGCATCGATCGCGGTGGCAAGCTGTTCGCGGGCGCGCTGTGCCTCGCTGCGCGCCGCTTCCTGCTGGGTGATGTCCCACGCCATCGCCACCAGGGCCGAGCGGCCCGCATCGTCCATCCGCTGGATGCGGATATCGGCGGGGTAGTGGCTGCCGTCGCGACGGCGGTGCCGGGTCTGGAAGGTGACGACCTCGTTGCGGCCCGCACGCAGCGGCGCGACCAGGTCGTCGAATTCCGCGGGCGTCATGTCGGGCTTGATGTCGAGCGGCGTCATGCCGCTGAGTTCGTCCGAACTGTAGCCCAGATTGGACCGTGCGCCGCGGTTGACCTCGGTAAAGCGCAGCGTGCGCGCGTCGAACACATAGATTTCGTTCAGGCTTTCCTCGATCATCCGGCCCAGCCGCGCCGCGCGGGCGTGCTCGGCCTCGGCCTGTTTGTGCGCGGTAACATCGGTAAGATGGATCGCCCAGCCCATGATATCGGCGTCGCGACCCAATGGGCGGAGGATGGGCGCGATGTCGATGTCGAAACTGCGCCCTTCGACCGTCATTTCCGTCATTTCCGGCGCGGCATCGGTTTCCAGCACCTCGTGGGCCAGCAGGCCGACCTGCGGCAGGGTTCGGATATCTTTGCCGACCACGCCGTGCCCGTCGGCCAGCACCCGCCTCGCCGCCGGGTTGGCACTGGTGATACGCCCTCGGTCGTCGAAAACGATCATCGGGTTGCCGGTTTCGAAAAACAGCATCTCGCGGGCGATGCCGCCCAGGTTGAATATCTGGCCCGCCAGAACCACCCGGGCCATCACTGCCAGCCAGATGGCAAAGGTGAACGGGGTGGGGTCGAACCCGAACAACGTGAAGCCGAACAGCACGTAACCAAGGTCGACCGCGATCGGGATGGCGGTTGCGATGGCCAGGCTGGCGAAGGCGCCGCGATAGCTGGGATGGGCGCGAAACAGGCAATAGATCACCACGCCAAGGGCGGCAGCCATGAACAGGTAGAGGTAACCCGCCGCGAGATAGAACAGCGGCCCGTGGTCGTATACGGCGCTGACCCAGTTCCCGATGGGCGCCAGGTGCGTATCGGGGCCGTAAAACAGGCCGTGCAAGGGGTTGGTGAAGGCCAGCGTGCTTATCCCCACCGGACCGGCAACCAGCAATGCCCGGCGCCACGGGCTGGCAGTGGTGTCCTTGGCGAAGGAATAATCCACCAGGAACAGCGCCCAAGCCGTGGCTGTCAGTGCGATTCCGGGCCAGGCGGCCTTGGCCCACAACACCTTTCCCTGAAGGGTCGGGCTGCCCATTTCCAGCGCCGCGGCGCCGAGCCACACCAGCAGCCCCGCCATCGCGACCAGGAAATAGAGCCGACCGGGAAATCCAGCCTGGCGCCTGACCCAAAGCGCGGAAACCAATACTGCGAGCCATATGGCCAGTGCGAAGATGACGGGAAAATGCAAGGTGGGGGCGACTGCGAATTGTGACAAATCGGGGCTTTCGTTTTCGTTCCCCCCAATGGTTCGACTATACCGCTGTTGCGGCGAAAGGCAATCGCTCCGATTGGGGTGTGCCGCATGCGCGGGATATGCTCTTGTCGATATGACACGACATCGCGGGAAGGAAGATCATGACCAAGGTTCTGTACGAAAAAGACGGGCGAATCGCACGGATCACGCTCAACCGACCGGAGGTGCTCAACGCGATCGACGACGACGTGCCGGTGCTGCTTCAGCAGGCGGTCGAGCGCGCCGATGCCGATGACGGGGTGCATGTGATGGTGCTTGCCGGGGCAGGGGATGCCTTCTGCGCGGGCTACGACCTGGCCTATTACGCAGAGGGCAACGGAACCGGCGACGTAACGCAACCGATGCCCTGGGACCCGATCAAGGATTACCGCTTCATGTGGCGCAACACGCAGGCGTTCATGTCGCTGTGGCGGGCGATGAAACCGGTGGTCTGCAAGGTCCACGGGTTTGCCGTGGCCGGCGGTTCCGACATCGCGCTGTGTGCCGATTTGACGATCATGGGGGAAGAGGCGCGCATCGGCTACATGCCGGCGCGGGTTTGGGGCTGCCCGACCACGGCGATGTGGGTCTACCGGCTGGGCGCCGAGCGCGCCAAGCGGATGCTGTTCACCGGCGACAAGGTCACCGGGCGCGAGGCGGCCGAGATGGGGCTTGTCCTCAAGGCGGTGCCGGATGACGAACTGGACGACGCGGTCGAGGAAATGGCGCAGCGCATGGCCAGCGTGCCGATCAATCAGCTTGCGATGCAGAAGATGGTCATCAACCAGGCGGTCGAACAAACCATGCAGACGACGCAACGCCTGGCCACGGTTTTCGACGGCATCACCCGTCACTCGCCGGAAGGCATCCATTTCAAGGAACGCGCCGAGGCCGTGGGCTGGAAACAGGCGGTCGCCGAACGCGATACCGGCACCTGGGACTGGACGGCCAACGGCCCGCTGCCCGGCAGCAACCGGGGCTGAAGCCGCGGCTCAGCCGCCGATTTTCTCACGCCCATGTGGCGCGTCATGGTCCAGAACCGGGTTGATCGGGATGATGCGGTACGGATTGATCGTGTCGTGGCTGTAATGGTAGTGGCGCACGATGTGATCGAAATGCACCGTCTTCGCCACGCCCGGCCACTGGTATAGCTCGCGCGTGTACCCCCAAAGGTTGGGATAATCCACGATGCGCCGCCGGTTGCACTTGAAATGCAGGTGGTAGACCGGGTCGAACCGGATCAGCGTGGTGAACAGGCGCCAATCGGCCTCGGTGATGCGCGCGCCCATCAGGTAGCGGTTGTCGGCCAGCCGCTGCTCCAGCCAGTCGAGGCTGTCGAACAGCGCGTGCACCGCTTCGTCATAGGCCGCCTGCGTGGTGGAAAAACCGGCCTTGTAGACGCCGTTGTTGACCGTGTCGTAGACGCGCGCGTTGACCTCCTCGATGCCGTCGCGCAGGTCTTCGGGCCAGTAATCGTCTGCGTTTCCGGTCAGGTGGTCGAACGCCGAATTGAACATGCGGATGATTTCGGCACTTTCATTGGACACGATCGTGTCGCGCTGCCTGTCCCATAGCACAGGCACCGTCACCCGCCCCGAGATGCCCGGATCGGCGCGCAGGTATACCTCGCGCAGGAAATCATGCCCGAACAGGTCGTCACCCGTTGCGCCCGCGAAATCGGTGGCAAAGGTCCAGCCATCCGACAACATGTCGGGATGCACCACCGACACGCCGATGTGACCTTCCAAGCCCTTGAGGCTGCGGAAGATCAGCGCGCGATGCGCCCAGGGGCAGGCATAGCTGACATACAGGTGATACCGACCGCTTTGTGCGGCGAATCCCCCGTCGCCCGAGGGGCCGGCAGCGCCATCGGGTGTCACCCAGTTGCGAAACGCCGAGGTCGAGCGCACGAACCGCCCACCGGTCTTGCCGGTGTCGTACCATGCGTCGTGCCAGACACCGTCGATCAATTGACCCATCGCTGCTACTCCTTCCAGTGTACCTACAGACTATGCGAAAGTACCGGGCGGCGACAGGCTGATGGCCGCGCATGCCACCTGCGCCCACGCACACGCCCGGCACATTGGCTGCCTGTTCCGCTCGCCCGAAACATCCCGTGGGAACCGCGTGGCAAGCGCGACGGGGCAACCGATGCGCAACGGCAACCGTGGGGCGTTCCGGTCGCGGCGTTGCGAAAGCTTCACTTGACCGGGCAGGCCAAAACGCCATTCTTGAGGATGACGACCGCGACGGAGGGCCGCCCGATGACTACTTTCCTGTCCCGTGAAGTGCGCGAGGGGCTCGAACAGGCGCGCAAGCGCGCCGCCCGGCGCAGCAGCCGGCTGAGGCTCAGGGTAGACGGCGAAACCTGGCCGGTGCTGCGCCTGTGGGACGGCGGCTTCGCGCTCGAGGCCGATGAGGCCCCGCACCTGCGCGGGCTGGTGGACCTTTACGATGGCGGCAGGCACCTGTCGCAATGCCTGATCGTGGCCAGCGCCCAGGAAGGCGGCGAGATGCATTACGAGTTCAAACGCATCACCGCCGCCCATGACAGCGCTCCGGTCGATTTCGCCCGCGACGACGACGCGCCCACGGCCCTGATCGGGCCCTGACGCCCGCACCTGTCAGCCCACGATGTTGGCCGCGGGGCCATATGGGAAACCGGTGATGTTCTCGTGGCCGTCCGCAGTGATGATGGCGATGTCGTGTTCGCGGTAGCCGCCGGCACCGGGCTGGCCCTCGGGGATGGTCAGCATCGGTTCCATCGAGATCACCATGCCCGGCGCCAGTACGGTTTCCACGTCCTCGCGCAACTCCAGCCCCGCCTCGCGCCCGTAATAGTGCGACAGGATGCCGAAGGAATGCCCGTAACCGAAGCTGCGGTATTGCAGCAGGTCGCGCTCGGCGAAGAAGGCGTTGATCCGTTCGGTGATTTCAGCACAGCGCATGCCGGGCTTCAGCAGGCTGAGCCCCAGTTCGTGCGCCGCGACATTGGCGTTCCATATGCGCAGCGAATCGGGGTCCGCCTCTTGCAGGAACAGGGTGCGTTCCAACGCGGTGTAGTAGCCCGAGATCATCGGGAAGGTGTTCAGTGACAGGATATCGCCCCGCTGCAACTTGCGGGCGGTGACGGGGTTGTGGGCGCCGTCGGTGTTGATACCCGATTGGAACCAGACCCATGTGTCGCGGTACTCGGCCAGCGGAAAGCGGCGGGCGATTTCAAGCTCCATCGCGTCGCGCCCGGCGATGGCAATGTCTATTTCGCGTGCGCCGGTGCGGATCGCGTCGCGGATCGCGTGGCCGCCGATATCCGCGACGGCGGCGCCGGCGCGGATCAGGTCCAGTTCGGCGGGGGATTTGTGCATGCGCTGGCGCATCGTTGCCGGGGCGAGATCGACGCGCGCGACAGGCGCCAGGAACGTGTCGAGCGCGGCGGATTGCGTGAGCGTCAGGTGATCGCCCTCGATCCCGATTGCGCGCCCTGTGCCGGTGACCGACAGGATCGCACGCCAGTAGTTGTCGCGGTGCCAGTCGGTATAGGTTATCGCGTCGCCGTGGCTGTGCCGCCATGGCTGCGCCCCGTCGATGCCGGCGCTGATGGTCACGCAGGCGTCATCAGTGACGACAAGCCCGTAGGGCCGCCCGAACGCGCAGTAGAGGAACCCCGAATAGTACGCGATGTTCTGCATCGAGGTGAACACCGCCGCTTCGATGCCTTGCGCGGCCATGGTTCGGCGCAGTTCGGCCAGGCGCACCTCGTATTCGGCGGTGGCGAAGGGCAGGTGGCGGTCGCCCTGGTGAAAGCGGTAGAATTGGGGGCGTCGTGTCATGGTCAGACCTCCGAGAAGGGGCCTGATGCCTGTTCACGCCAGACCCCCGGAAAGGTCCCGGCGTTCAGGACGTGGCGGATCGCTGTCCGCGGGCGAGGCGGCGCGGCGGGATGCGCGCGGCCCCTGCGGCGACGCCATCGCCGCGGGCCCGGTTACGTTCATACAGGGCCTGCGGCGCCCCGGCAAGGGCGCCGCAGGCATCACTGCAGGTCGGCGAAGGCCGATTGCAGCCGCTCGACTGCCTGTTCGACCAGCGCGCGCGGCGTGGCCAGGTTGAAGCGCAGGAAATCCTCGCCGCCGGCGCCGAATGTCGGGCCGTGGTTGGTGGCGATGCGGGCGGTTCTTTCGACCCGGTCGGTATACTCGGCGCGCGTCATGCCGGTGCCCGAGAAATCCACCCAGGCCAGGTAGGTGGCCTCCAGCGGCATCGACCGCAGCCCCGGTATGGCGCCCACGGCATCGTCGAACAGGCGCCGGTTGCCGTCGAGATAGGTCATCAGGTCGTCTACCCAGGCCGCGCCCTCGGGCGAATAGGCGGCGGTGGCCATGTGCAGGCCGAAGGAATTGGGCGACAGGCCCAGCCCGGCCATGCGCGCGGCGAAACGCGCGCGCAGGTCGGGGTCGGGAATGATGACGTTGCCCGAGTGGCTGCCGGCGATGTTGAAGGTCTTGGTCGTCGCGGTCATCATCACCAGCCGGTCGCGCACGCTGTCGTCCACCAAGCTCATGGGGATGTGGCGCTGGCCGGGCATCACCAGGTCATGGTGAATCTCGTCCGAGACCAGGATCAGGTCGTGGCGGCGGGCGAAATCGGCTACCCCCTGCAATTCCTCGCGCGTCCAGACGCGGCCGCCGGGGTTGTGGGGCGAGCACAGGATCACCATGCGTTCGCTGCCGTCCAGCACCGCGTCGCAGGCTTTGAGGTCCATCTCGTAGCGGCCGTCGTTGTCGACCAGCGGGCATTCGACCACGCGGCGGCCGTTGGCTTTGATCACCTTGGCGAAGGCGTGGTAGACGGGGGTGAACAGAACCACGCCGTCGCCCGGCTCCGTGAACGTGTCGACGCACATCGCGGTGCCGTTGACCAGCCCGTGGGTGGTGAAGATCGAGTCGGGATCGACCTTCCAGCCGTGGCGGTTTTCCATCCACCAGGTGATCGCCTGTTTGTAGGCGCGGTCATCGCCGAAATAACCGTAGATGCCGTGCTCGTGCATCTGCCCAATCGCGCGCTGGATGCACTCGGGGGCGCGGAAATCCATGTCGGCGACCCACATCGACAGACCGTCCCCGGGCGACAGGCCATAGATTTGCTCCATCATGTCCCATTTCATCGAATGGGTGCCGGTGCGGTCGATTATCTCGTCAAAGCTCATGCACTGTCTCCTTTTCGGCGCAGCTTAGCCATGGCGGCAGCCGGTTCAATGGTGAAACGCGGGCCGTGGTCGGGATGGTGGGCGCGTCGCAGTGGGTTATTGCACCGCAAGGGGCCATGTCCTAAATGCATGACATGACGAAACGCCCGATCCTGATCCACCCCGATCCGCGCCTCAAGAAGGTGTGCGACCCCGTGCCCGATATCTCGGACGGGTTGCGCGCGCTTGCCGACGACATGCTGGAAACCATGTACGACGCCCCCGGCATCGGGTTGGCGGCGCCGCAGGTGGGGGTGCTCAGCCGGTTGATCGTGCTCGACTGCGTCAAGGAGGAAGGCGCGACGCCGCAGCCCATGGCGATGTTCAACCCCGAGGTAGTGGCCGCCTCGGACGAGTTGACGAGTTACGAGGAGGGCTGCCTGTCGATCCCCGAACAATACGCCGAAGTCACCCGCCCGGCGGATGTCAGCGTGCGCTGGATCGACCGCGACGGGAACGAGCGCCAGCAGGATTTCGGCGGCCTGTGGGCCACCTGCGTGCAGCATGAGATAGACCACCTGAACGGCAAGCTGTTCATCGACTACCTCAAGCCGATGAGGCGGCAGATGATCACCCGCAAGATGGTAAAGCTCAAGCGCGAGAAGGCCCGGGCATGACGCCGCGGGCAGTGTCTGTGTCGGGTCGAACCGCTTCTGGGCGGCCTCCGGGCACGGGCGCATGACCGTGCGGCGCTGCATCCCGTGGCCCGATGGGCGCCTGCGCCGCCCTGCCGAGACGGTCGCGGCGATCGCGGATGATGTGCGCGCCACCTGGAACGACATGACTGATACCATGGAAGCGATGCCCGGCGTCGGACTGGCGGCGCCGCAGATCGGCGTGATGCTTCGGCTGGCGGTCGTCGATGCCAGCGAGGCGCGCGGACAGGCGGTATGCATGGCCAACCCCGAGATCGTCCACGCCAGCGCGCAGATGCGTACCCATGACGAGGCCAGCCCCAACCTGCCCGGTGTCTCGGCGAAGATCGCGCGGCCGCGCGCCGTCACGGTGCGGTTTCTGAACGCGGACGGCGCGGTTGAGGTGCGTGATTTCGTCGGGCTCTGGGCGACAAGCGTGCAACACCAGATCGACCACCTGGATGGGCGCATGTATTTCGACCGGCTGAGCAAGGTGAAGCGCGACATGTTGTTGCGACGGGCGCGCAAGATCGGCTGAGGGCCGCACCCCAGGCGGGGGTGGAGTTGAGTATTTGTGGAAAGATGAAGGGGCTGACATGCGTGTGATCTTCATGGGGACACCCGATTTCTCGGTTCCGGTGCTGGAGGCGCTGGTCGCTTCGGGGCACGAGATTGCGGCTGTCTATACCCAGCCGCCGCGGCCTGCCGGACGTGGCAAGCGCGACCGCCCCTCGCCGGTGCAGGCCCGGGCCGAGGCGCTGGGGCTGGAGGTGCGCCACCCTGCCAGCCTGAAATCGGCCGAAGAACAGGCGGCCTTTGCGGCCCTCGACGCCGAACTGGCGGTCGTGGTCGCCTACGGGCTTATCCTGCCCAGGCCGGTCCTGAATGCGCCGGCGCGCGGCTGTCTGAACATTCACGCTTCGCTGTTGCCGCGCTGGCGCGGCGCGGCGCCGATCCAGCGCGCGATCATGGCCGGTGACGCCCAGACGGGCGTGTGCATCATGCAGATGGAGCCGGGGCTGGACACCGGGCCGGTGCTGGCGTCGCGGGCCACCCCCATCGGCGCCGGGGAAACCGCCGGCGATCTGCACGACCGCTTGTCGGAGATGGGCGCGGCGCTGATCGTCGAGGCGCTGGCGAAGCTCGATACGCTGACGCCGGTGCCGCAGCCCGATGACGGCGTGAGCTACGCCGACAAGATAGACAAGGCCGAGGCGGCGGTGGACTGGACGCGCCCGGCCGCGGTGGTCGACCGGCAGATCAGGGGGCTGTCGCCCTCTCCCGGCGCCTGGACCTGGATCGAGGGCCAGCGGGTCAAGCTGCTGGGTGCGGCGCCGGCCGCGGGGCAGGGCGCGCCCGGCGAGGTTGTCGCGACCGGGCCGGACGGGCTCGACGTGGCGTGCGGGACGGGGGCGGTGCGGATAACCCGCTTGCAACGCGCCGGTCGCGCGGCGCAGGATGCCGATACGTTCCTGCGCGGCATGCCGCTGGCGGCCGGGGCACGGCTGGGCGACTAGGCTGCGCCGCGAACAGGTCCATCGGGAGAAGAGGCCATGAACATCATCGGGCTGATCATCGTGGGCGCGGCGGCGGGGTTCCTGGCCACGCGGCTGATGCGCGTCGAGGCCGGTATCTGGACGACAATGGCCATCGGCATCGCCGGGGCGTTGATCGGCGGGGTCGTGCTGCGCGCACTGGTGACGGTGATGGGGCTGGCGGCCGGGTTTGTTGGCGCCCTTCTGGGGGCGCTTCTGCTGGTGTGGTTCTGGCAGCGCTACAAGGGGCGCTGAGCCGGGCGCGTCAGGCGGCGGTGGCGTCGTAGCCCGCGCCGGCGATCGCGGCCTTGAGCGCGTCCGGGTCGAGACGGCTTTCGATGCTGACATGGCGGGTGCCAAGGTCGCAGTCCACGCGCGCCTCGGGGTCGGCGGCCTTGAGCGCGGCCTCGATCGCGGCGGTGCAGTGGCCGCAGCTCATCTCGGGAACGGCGAATCGGGTCATCTCTGGGCTCCTCCATCCAGCTTCGTGTCTCCCTTAACAGCGGGCTTCCTGCGCTGGAAGGTCAAGCCCCGCTTGTGCCGCCTGCCGGGCGCGCGCGGTACCGCGTCGCGTGGCCGTGCCACGTTGCTCGGCACGGCGCTGCGCCGCCGCAAGGGTTTTCCCGGCTGCGGAGTCGCTTTCGCATGATGTTGTGTCGGCCCAGCCCTGAGATTTTCAGCGTGATCGTTAGAGATAATGGCAACACATGCCAAGGGAGTCGGTTGCGCAATGAAAACCCATGTCAAAGCTCTGGTTGTCGGTGGCGGCGCCATCGGCACCTCGGTCGCCTACCACCTCGCGCGCGCAGGCTGGGACGACGTGATGCTGCTGGAACGCGACGAGCTGACCAGCGGATCGACCTGGCACGCCGCGGGCCTGCTGCCACTGTTCAACATGGGCTACGCGGTCAGCCATATCCACGACTACAGCGTCAAGTTCTACAAGACGCTTGAGGCGGAGACCGGGCTAAACGCCGGGTTCTCGGTGGTTGGCAACCTGCGCATGGCCCAGACCGACGCGCGCATGGACGAATACATGCTCTATGCCGCGACCGCCGAAACCGTGGGCATCGCCTATGAATGGCTGAGCCCCGCACAGATCAAGGATCGCTGGCCGTTGATGCGCACGGATGATCTGAAAGGCGCGATCTATCACCCCGAAGACGGCTACATAAACCCTGCCGACGTGACCATGGCGATGGCCAGGGGCGCGCGTCAGCGCGGCGTGGCGATCGAGCGCAAGTGGCAGGCCGACGCCTATGAATGGACCGGGTCGGAGTGGCGCGTGACGCTGACCAGGATGGTCGAGAAGGGCGGCAACCTCGTGCCGTCGGACGAGCAGACCGTCATCACCGCCGAACATGTCGTCACCGCCACCGGCAACCACGCGCAGCGCACCGCGCACCTGCTGGGCATCAGGATGCCGGCGATCCCGGTCGAGCACCAGTTCATCGTCACCGAGCCCGACCCGGCGCTGGTCGACTACCGCAAGCAGGGCAACCCCGAACACCCTGTGCTGCGCGACGCCGACGCCAAGTGGTACGTGCGCGAGGAACGCGGCGGCTGGATCCTTGGCCCCTACGAGCGCGGCGCGCCGGCGCGGTTCGAATACGGGGTGCCCGACAGCTTCCGCGCCGATCTGTTCCCGCTGGACCTGGAGCGGATCGAGGAAGAATACATGTCGATGATCCACCGCATCCCCTCGACCGAGGAGGTGGGGCTCAAGGACGATTTCAACGGCCCGATCTGCTATACCCCCGACGGCAACCCGCTGGTCGGCCCGGCGCCGGGGCTGCGCAACATGTGGCTGGCCGAGGGATTCAGCTTTGGCATCACCGCCGCTGGCGGCACCGGGTACTACCTGGCGCAGATGATGGTGAACGGCGAGGCCGAGATCGACATGGCGTCGCTCGACCCCAAACGTTTCGGCACCTGGATAACGACCGAATACGCCGCCCGCAAGAACGAGGAGGCGTATGAGCACGTCTATATCCTGCACCACCCCGACGAGGAACGCCCCGCCTGCCGGCCGCTGCGCACGGCACCGTGCTATGACCGGCTGAAGGCGCGCGGTGCGCAGTTCGGCGTGGTCAACGGGTTCGAGCGGCCCAATTACTATGGCCCGCTGGATGCGCACGAGAATTTCGACCACGACGCGCGCAGTTTCCGCCGCGGCGGCTGGTGGCAATACGCGGTGGACGAGGCGCGCGCGATCCGCGAGGGCGTGGGCCTGATCGACGCCTCGGCCTTTACCAAGCACACGGTCAAGGGGCCGGGGGCGACCGCGTTTCTTGACTGGTTCACCTGCAACCGCCTGCCCAAGGTGGGGCGCATCAACCTGACCTACGCGCTGACCCCGAAGGGCACCACGCGCACCGAATATACCATCGTGCGGCTGGCCGAGGACGAATACTACCTTGTCTCCTCGGGCGCGCTGACCGATTACGATGGTGACTGGCTGCGTAAGGCGGCCGCCGACAAGGCGGCCGAATTCGGCTATGTTGCGGTGGAAAACGTGACCACGCAATACGGCGTATTCGCCATCGCCGGGCCGAAGGCGCGTGACGTTCTGCGCGAGGTCGTCAAGGATGCCGACCCCGACACCGTTCTGGGAAACAAGCGATTCCCGTGGCTGTCGGCGCGCCAGATCGAGCTGGGCATGTGCCCGGTCAACGCGATCCGCGTGGCCTATACCGGTGAGCTGGGCTGGGAACTGCACCACCCCATCGAGATGCAGAACTACCTCTTTGATCTGCTTGAGGCGGCGGGCGAAAAGCACGCGATGAAGCTGGTGGGCATCCGCGCGCAAAACTGGCTGCGCCAGGAGAAAAGCTATCGCGCCTTCGGCAACGAGCTGGGCCGCGATGCCACCCCGCTGGAGGCGGATCTGCCGCGCTTCATCGACACGAGCAAGGAGTTCCAGGGCAAGACCGCGATGGAGGCCATGGGCGTGCGTGTGAAATGCTGCACGCTGCTGATCGACGGCCCCGATGATGCCGATCCGTGGGGGCGCGAGGCACTGTACACCCCCGAAGGCACCCGCGTCGGGCGGCTGACTTCGGGCGGCTATTCGGTCGCGTTCGGCAAGTCCATCGGCATGGGATACGTGAAACCCGAGATGGCCGAACCGGGCACGCGGTTGCAGGTGCGGATGTTCAACAAGCTCTGGGATGCAGAGGTGACCGTCGACAGCCCCTACGACCCCAAGAACGAGGCCATCCGCAAGGACGGCTGATTGCGGAGCCGGTGGTCGATCCCGGGGCGCGTCTGACGTGTCGCGCCGCGATTCCGCGCCTGGAATGGCGGGTGTAGACGGTTTTCCGCGTTGATCGTTCAGCCCGGTCTTTGTGCCGCCCTAGAAATCCAGGCCCAGGTCCAGCGTTCCGGCGGAATGCGTGAGCGCCCCGATCGAAATGTAATCGACCCCGGTCGCCGCGACCTCGGCGATGCGGGCCAGCGTCATGTTGCCCGACGCCTCGGTGACGACCTTGCCGCGCGCCATCGTCACGGCGCGGGCCAGGGTATCGGTGTCCATGTTGTCCAGCAGCACCACCTCGGCCCCGCCGGTGGCGAGCACCTCTTCGAGTTGCGCCAGGCTGTCGACCTCGATCTCGACCCGGATCATGTGCGAGCGCGCCGCCCGCGTCGCCTCCAGCACCGGGCGGATACCGCCGGCGGCGGCGATGTGGTTGTCCTTTATCAGGATCGCATCCGACAGGTTGTGGCGGTGGTTGAACCCGCCGCCGTGCAGCACCGCCTGCTTTTCCAGGATGCGCAGGCCCGGCGTGGTCTTGCGGGTGCAGGTGATGCGCGTGGCGGTGCCCTGCGCGCGCGCGACATGGGCGGCGGTCAGCGTGGCGATGCCCGACATGCGCCCGGCCAGGTTCAGCGCCACGCGTTCGGCCGCCAGGATCGACGCGGCGCGGCCCGAAATCGTCATCAGCGTGTCGCCGGGTGTGCAGGGCGCGCCATCGGGCACGATGGTGTCGATGGCCAGGTCCGGGTCGATCAGCGAAAATGCCAGTCGCGCCGCCTGCATGCCTGACACGCGGCCTTCGGCGCGCGCGTTGAGCCGTGCCGCGTAGCGGGTATCGGCGGGGATGACGGTGCGCGTGGTCACGTCGCCGGCGCTGCCCAGATCCTCCATAAGCGCGTTGCGCACGATCGGCTCGACGATCAGGTCGGGCAGGGGGGGCTGGCGGGTCATGTGGTTTCCTCCACGGCGCGGTCGCGCAGAACGCGCGCCTCTTGCAGGGTCATATGGCTGCGGTGTGCCTGCGTGGGGTCGGGGGCGGGAAAATCCGCCCGCCAGTGCCCGCCGCGGGATTCGCGCCGTGCCAGCGCCGCGGCGGCGATCAGGGTTGCCGTTGCGGTCATGTTGCACAGTGTCGGGCAGTCGGGCTGGCGCGCCTCGATCGCGGCGATCCGCACCAATGCGCGGGTCAGCCCGGCTTCGGTACGGATCACGCCGACATCGGCGGTCATGACGTGGCGCAGATCGGCCACCAGCGCCGGGTCGGGGTGACCACCCGCGCCGGTGAATCGGATCGCGACCGGGTCGGCGACCGCATCGCCGGGGGTGGCGGGCTGGCTGTCGCAGATGTCGCGCGCCGCCGCGCGGGCATAGACCAGTGCCTCCAGCAGCCCGTTCGATGCCAACCTGTTCGCCCCGTGCAGCCCCGTCGCGCTGGCCTCGCCGCAAACCCACAGGTTGGCCAGAGAGGCGCGCCCGTGCGCGTCTGTGTCGATGCCGCCCATGTGGTAGTGCGCCGCCGCCGAAACCGGGATCGGCTCGCGCACCGGGTCGATTCCGGCGCGGGCGCAGGCGGCGGCAACAGCGGGAAACTGTTCCGTGATGCGCGCGCCGAGGGCCGCGCGGGTGTCGAGCATGGGGCGGTTGCCGGCCTGTTTCTGGGCGAAGATGGCACGTGCGACCACGTCGCGCGGGGCCAGTTCGGCATCGGGGTGCACGTCCAGCATGAACCGCTCGCCATGCTGGTTGATCAGTGTCGCCCCCTCGCCGCGCAACGCCTCGGTCGCCAGCGGTGCGGGGTCTTCGCCGATGTCCATTGCGGTGGGGTGGAACTGCACGAACTCGGCGTCCGAGATCATCGCGCCGGCGCGCGCCGCCATGCCGATGACCTGCCCGCGCACCCGTGGCGGGTTGGTCGTCAGTTCGTAGAGCCCCGCCGAGCCGCCCCCGGCCAGAAGGACCGCCGGAGTACGGATGCTCAGCTCGTCCGAGCCGGCGTCGGTCGCGGCGCGCACGCGCAGCCCGGTCACCGCATTGCCGTCGGTCTCCAGCGCGGTGGCGATGGCGCCTTCCAGCACCTGGATCGACGGGGTGCCGCGCACCGCGGCGATCAGGGTTTCCATGATCTGGTGGCCGGCCTGGTCGCCCTGTACGCGCACCACGCGGGCCATGGAATGTGCCGCTTCGCGCGACAGCACGTAGTGGCCGGTGTCGTCGCGGTCGAACGGCGTTCCGAGCGCGCTGAGCCCGGCGATATGTTCGGGGGCGGCGCGGGTGACACGCTCGGCCACGTCCGCGTCGACCGTGCCGGCACCGGCGCGCACCGTATCGCGGGCGTGGGCGGCGGGGCTGTCGGGGGCCTCGATGGCGGCGGCGACGCCGCCCTGCGCCCAGGCCGAACTGGCCCCGGTTCCGAGGCTTTCGGGCGAGACCATCAGGACCGGACGCGGCGCCAGGCTGAGCGCGGCATAAAGCCCGCCCAGGCCCGCACCCACGATCAGCAGGCGGTCCGTGGTGATAATATCGTTGCCCACCCCGCCGGCGCCGTCACGCCTTGCCGGCGGCGTTGGTGATGTCGATCATCCGCTGCACCGAAGCGCGCGCCTTTTGCGCCACGTCCGCCTCGACGGTGACTTCCTCGGTCATCGTGTGCAGCGAATAAAGCACTTTCTCCAGCGTGATCTTCTTCATGAACGGGCACATGTTGCAGGACTTGACGAACTCGACACCGGGCAGTTCATCGGCAATGTTCGACGCCATCGAGCATTCGGTGACCAGCAGGGTCTTTTCCGGCTTGTTGCGCCGGACCCAGTCGATCATGCCGCTGGTCGAGCCGGTGAAATCGGCCTCGGCCACCACATCGGGGGTGCATTCGGGATGCGCCACGATGGCGATGTCGGGGTCGTTCTCGCGGTAGGCACGCATTTCCGCGGCGGTGTAGAGTTCGTGTACGATGCACGACCCGGCCCAGTAGACGATTTTCTTGCTCGACTGCTTGGCGACATTCTGCGCCAGGTACTGGTCGGGGGTCATGATGACGGTGTCACCCTCCATCGCCTCGACGATTTGCAGCGCGTTGGATGAGGTGCAGCACACGTCCGAGGCCGCCTTCACCTCGGCGGTCGTGTTGACGTAGCTGACCACCGCCGCGCCGGGATAGCGCGCGCGCATCTGCTCGATGCCCTCGGCGGTGATGCTTTCGGCCAGCGAGCAGCCCGCATTCATGTCGGGGATCAGAACCGTCTTGGACGGGTTGAGGATTTTCGACGTCTCGGCCATGAAATGCACGCCACACTGTACGATCACATCCTGGTCGACCTCGGTCGCGCGGATCGCCAGTTGCAGGCTGTCGCCGACGAAATCCGCGATGCCGTGATAGAGTTCCGGCGTCATGTAGTTATGTGCCAGGATGACGGCGTCGCGGTCTTTCTTGAGCTTGTTGATGGCGGCGACGTATGGCGCATGGATCGCCCAGTCGGCGGGCGTGACCACCCGCGACATGCGCGCGTAGACGTCGCGCATCTCCTCCGCCAGGTCGACGGACGGGGACAGGTCGTAATGATCCGCCAGCACGGACCCGATCTTGGTTGCATCAAGCACCGAAACGCTCCCATGTAGTTGGCGTTCGCCCCTTATCTATTCACTTGGCGGGCAGACTTCCAGCCTCAATGGCATCCGCCGGGGCCGGGACCATCTTGCCGGGATTCATGATTCCCGCCGGGTCCAGCGCCGACTTCAGCGCGCTCATCACCGACCATGCGGCGCCGTGTTCGGCCTGCATGTAGTCAAGCTTGCCGATGCCGATGCCATGCTCGCCGGTGGCGGTGCCGCCCATGTCGAGGGCGCGCTCGACCATTCGCGCCGCCAGCGTCTTGGCGGCGTCCACCTGCACCAGATCGGATTCGTCGAACAGCAGGATGCAATGGAAATTGCCGTCGCCCACATGGCCCAGAATCGGCCCGGAAATGGGTGAGGCGGCGATGTCGGCACGCGTTGCCTCGACCGCCTCGGCCAGGCGCGAGATCGGCACGCAGATATCGGTGACCACGGCGCGTTCGCCGGGGCGCGAGGCCAGGATGGCCCAGTGCGCGTGGTGACGCATCGTCCACAACGCGGTACGCGCCTCGGGGCGTTCGGCCCATTCGAAACCGCGCGCGCCGTGTTCGGCGGCGATCTCTCCGAATGTTTCGGCCTGCTCGCGCACACCGGACTCGGAGCCGTGGAATTCCACCATCAGGTGCGGGCACTCGGGCAGGTCGCTGCCCTTGTAGGCGTTGAAGGCGGCGGCGGTGGCGGCATCGACGAACTCGATCCGGGCCATGCCGATGCCCATCTGGATGGTCTCGATCACCGTTTGCACCGCGTCGCCGATCTGGTCGAAGGCGCAAACGGCCGCGGTCACCGCCTCGGGCTGGCCGCGCAGCCGCAGCGTCAGTTCGGTGATCAGCCCCAGTGTGCCCTCGGAGCCCACGAAGAGCGCCGTCAGGTCGTAGCCCGCGGATGTCTTGCGCGCCCGCGTGCCGGTGCGGATTATGCGGCCATCCGACAGCACCACCTCAAGTGCCAGCACGTTGTCGCGCATGGTGCCATAGCGCACAGCGGTGGTGCCGCTGGCACGGGTCGCGGCCATCCCCCCCAGCGTGGCATTGGCCCCGGGATCGACCGGAAAGAACAGCCCCGTGGCGCGAAGTTGGGTGTTCAGGTCCTCGCGCGTCACGCCGGGTTGGACGACGACGTCCATGTCATCGCTGTTGACGTGTAGCACCCGGTTCATCAGGCGGAAGTCGACGCAGACTCCGCCGCTGAAGGCCTGCGCCTGCCCCTCCAGCGAGGTGCCCGCGCCCCAGCCGATCACCGGGCAGCCATGCGCTGCGCAGATCGACAGTATCCGGGCGACCTCGTCTTTTGTCTCGGGGTAGGCGACGGCATCGGGCGGTGCCAGCGGAAAATGTGTCTCGGACCCGCCGTGCTGTTCGAGATCGGGCTTGGACCGGGTCAGCCGTTGGCCTAGTAAGGTTTCAAGTTCGGCAAGTGCTTTTGCGATGTTCATGTCTGTTCCTGATCTTGGGCGTTCGCGGCACATGCTAGGTCAAGCGGGCTGGCCGCGAAAGGGGCCGCGGGTGCAGCCTGATAATCGCGGGCGGAACATGGTGCAAGCAAAGCCATCCCTGATGCGCAGAACCGTCGCCCGGGGTGCCCGGGCGACGCGCAACGGCTGGGCGGTGCTGCGCCACGAGGGGCCCAGCCAGTTCCAGTTCTGGCTGATCGCCCTGGCCATCGGGATCGGCGCCGGGTTCGCGGCGCTGCTGTTTCGCGTCGGTATCACGTCGTTGCAATCGATGCTTTACGGCACCCAGGATACCACCCACCTGCACAGCTTCGCCGAAACGCTGCCATGGGGCTGGATCGTGGCGATCCCGGTCGCCGGGGGGCTGGCGGTGGGGGTGATCCTGCACCGCTTCACCGGCGACGGGCGGGTGCGGTCGGTCGCCGACGTGATCGAGGGCGCGGCGATGCATGACGGCCGCGTCGAGAAGCGCGAGGGGCTGGCCAGCGCGGCAGCCTCGCTGATCACGCTGTCCACGGGGGGCTCGTCGGGGCGCGAGGGGCCGGTGGTGCACATGGCCGGGGTGATCGCGACATGGGTCAGCGACCGGATCAATGCCAACGGGATCGATGGGCGTGATCTGCTGGGCTGCGCGGTGGCGGCGGCGGTGTCGGCCAGTTTCAATGCGCCCATTGCCGGGGCGCTGTTCGCGCTCGAGGTGGTGCTGCGGCATTTCGCGCTGCACGCCTTTGCCCCGATCGTGATCGCCAGCGTCGCGGGAACGGTGATCAGCCGCCTTGCCCTGGGCGATGTGACCGAGTTCACCCTTCCGGGGGGCAGTGCGTTGCAGTTCTATGTCGAACTGCCTGCCTTCCTGCTTCTGGGGCTGGTGTGCGGGCTGGTGGCCACGGTGCTGATGCGGGCGATCTTCGCGGTCGAGCAGGCCGGCAACATGGTCCAGGTGCGGCTACGGGTGCCGCGTTGGCTGCGGCCGGCGATGTCGGGGCTGGTGCTGGGCATCATCGCGACACAGTTCCCGCACATCATCGGCGTGGGCTACGAGACGACGTCGGCGGCGCTGACCGGGCAGCTTGTTCTGCACGAGGCGGTGGTCTTTGCCATGGTCAAGACGGCCGCGGTGGCGATCACCTTCGGCGGGCGCATGGGCGGCGGGGTTTTCTCGCCGTCGCTGATGGTCGGCGCGCTTACCGGGCTGGCCTTCGGCCTGATCGCGACCGGTTTCGCCCCGACCGTGTCGGGGGCGGCCACGCTTTATGCCCTGGCGGGTATGGGCGCGGTGGCGGCGGCGGTCCTGGGGGCGCCGATTTCGACGACGCTGATCGTGTTCGAGATGACCGGCGACTGGCAGACCGGGCTGGCGGTGATGGTGGCGGTGTCGATGTCGACCGCGCTCAGTTCGCGGCTGGTAAAGCGATCGTTCTTCCTGACCCAACTGGAAGAGCGCCACCTGCACCTTGCGGCCGGGCCGCAAACCTACCTGCTGGCGATGTTTCGCGCCGGCGGCGTCATGCGCGCGCCCGATGCGCCCGGCGCCGCCGATCAGGCAGAGTGCTGGCGGATGGTCGAGGCGGGCAACTACATCGGCGAGAACGCCACGCTGGAGAACGCGATGCCGGTTTTCGAGCGCACCGGCGCCGAGTTCATCCCGGTGCTGCGCACCGATGGCCCGGACGCCGCGCCCGAACTGGCCGGTGCGCTGTTTCATGTCGATGCGCTGAAGGTTTACAATCGCGCGTTGGCGGCAACAGCCGCGGAAGAGCACAGCTAGTGATCGCCATCTGACACAAGATACCCCATGGATGCTGGGCATCGGACCCTTGTCCGGCATCCGTGAGCGAGACGGTCAAATGACGGGGTCGAGCCCTTTGCGCCGGATCAGGCCGGCGCGGTATTGGCAGCGCGTGGCCGGTTGCGGACGTTGAGGCGTGGCGCCAATGCGCGGAACAAAGGCGCGGAACGCGCCGCCGCGCAGCGCCCGACCGCCCCCTCGGGCGGGCGCTTTTGCAGCGTATCAAGCTGATGATAACGCGGATGTATTTGGCCGGCACAAAGTGCGCGACACAAGTGTTGCAGCGCCCACCCGGCGGTCGGGCACCGCGCGGCACATCAGCCGGTCGCCCAATGTCCGCAACAGGCCATCTTGACCACTTCCCAAACCGAACCGAGCGCCCGCTTCGCCGCGCTGACCGGACCTCGGCGAATCGTGCGGCGAAGGTCCGTGACGGCGCACCAGCGGCAGATCGGGAACTTTTTGTCAGATGGTGAACCATGGGGCGCCGTGTCGCTCATCCCGCAGTAGTCTGGCCGGTCAAGGGGGCGATTGGGGTATTCCGACCGGGGCCCGTGGTCACACTTGTTCGACGGTCACGAAATCCGATGGCTGGAAGGCGAGGTAACCCTTGATGCGGGCGGCATCCTCGGTCGGTTCCTCGTAGGACCACGCGACATCTTCCAGCGTGCGGCTCTTGGTCACGATCGAGAAGTAGCTGGCATCGCCCTTCCAGGGGCAATGCGTGCGGTGATCGCTGTCGTCGAGAAAGGCCATGGCGATATCGTCGCGGGGAAAGTAGATCACCGGTCGCAGGCCTTCCTCATCCAGTTCCAGAGCGTTGCGGGACTCGCCCAGCACCGCGCCCCCGGCCCGCACCACCCAGGTGCCTTCGGCCTTCCTTACCCTGATCTTTCCGGTCATGCTTTCCCTCCCCCGTGTTCATATTCTGCCTTTGCGTTATGACAGAGTGATGTCACAGCGGCGCCGTCGCGTCCAGCAGCCAGGCCCGCGCGGCCGGTGACAGCCGCTCCGAGAGCGCCGCGCGGCATTGCGCATGATAGGCGTCGAGCCACGCACGTTCTTCCTCTGCCAGCATCTCCGGCACGATCAGGCGCCGGTCGATGGGCACCAGGGTCAGGGTTTCGAAATCCAGCATCTCGCGCGCATCGCCGCCCGGCAGCGGCGCGGCCTCGCGCACCGCAATCAGGTTTTCGATGCGGATGCCAAAGGCACCCTCGCGGTAGTATCCCGGCTCGTTCGACACGATCATCCCCGGCTTCAGCGGCTGGTCCGACAGGCGGCTGATGCGCTGCGGTCCCTCGTGCACGCACAGGTAGGCGCCCACGCCATGCCCCGTCCCATGATCGTAATCCTGCCCGGCCAACCACAGCGGTGCGCGGGCGATGGCGTCGATATGCGCCCCGGTCGCGCCGGGGGGGAAGCGCAGACGCGACAGCGCGATCATGCCGCGCAACACGCGCGTGAAGGCCGTGCGCCGGGATTCGTCGGGGGTGCCCACGGGCAGGGTGCGGGTGATGTCGGTGGTGCCGTCAAGGTATTGCCCGCCACTGTCGAGCACCACCAGGTCGCCCGCCTGCAATGCGCGGTTGCTGCTGCGGGTGACGTGGTAATGTATCACTGCGCCGTTGGGCCCGCTGCCGGCGATGGTGTCAAAACTGATGTCGCGTAGCGCGTCGGTGTCGCGGCGGCACTGTTCCAGCCGGGTGACGAGGTCGATCTCGGTCAGGCGCGTGGCGTCCTGGCCATCGTACCAGCACAGGAATTCGACCACCGCCGCGCCGTCGCGCAGGTGCGCGGCGCGGGCGCCGGCGATTTCGGCCGAGTTCTTGCACGCCTTGGGTAGAACGCAGGGGTCGGTGGCCTCGGCGATGGCGATCGCGGCCTCCTGCAATTGTGCCCCGACCTGTACGGGGCAGCTTGCCGGGTCGATGCGCACCGGCCCCTGAAGGCTGCGCAGCGCGGCGCCGAAGGCGGTGTCGGGGCGCAGCGTCACCTGCTCGCCCAGATGCGCGCGCAGTGCATCGTTGCACTTGGCCGGAGCAGCGAAAAGGGTGGCACGCCCGCTGTCGTGCAGGATGGCGAAGCAATGCGGGACCGGGTTGCGGGGGATGTCGCTGCCGCGGATGTTGAACAGCCAGGCGATCGAGTCGGGCAGGGTCAGCACCGCGGCCCGTTGCCCGGCGTTGCGCAACGCTGCGGCAAGGCGGCTACGCTTGTCGGTCTGGGCTTCGCCGGCCAACTTCTCGGGGTAGGGGGCGATGGCGCCCTGCGGCGGTGGTGGCTGGTCGTGCCAGATGCCATCGACAAGCGCCGGTGTCGGCCTGAGCGTGATGCCCGTGCCCTCAAGCCCGGTCGCCAGTTTGCGCATCGTCTCGACCGTGTGCAGCCACGGGTCGAACCCGACCACGCCGCCATCGGGCAACGCGCCGCGCAGCCAGTCGTGCAATGCCGTTTCCGGCCACGGCACCGGGGTGAAATGATTGGTTGTAACCTGCGCCTTGATCTGTGTGCGGTAGCGACCGTCGATGAACACGCCGGCCGCGTCCATCAGCACCGCGCAGAACCCGGCCGAACCGGTGAACCCGGTCAGCCATGCCAAACGCTCGTCATGGGGGGCGACATATTCGCCCTGGTGCGCGTCGGCGCGCGGCACCAGGTAGCCCGCCAGCCCTTCGTGGCGCATGACCTCGCGCAGCGCCGCCAGGCGCGGCGGGCCCTGCGCGGGGCGGGCGGTTTCGTCGAATGATTGCAGCATATTATTACGAACTAGCCTGCCGGTCTGCCCGCGTCCACCCATTCTTGCATCGCTTCAAGCCGCTCGAATGTCGGATATTCCTTGATGTCTTCCTCAGAATACCCTTGTTTCATTTTTGTTTCGTATTCCCATTCACTGAACGTCGCATAGTCAGTCAACAATCGCGACGGTCCGGGTGCAGCACAACCTGTTTGCTGCCGCAGCCAATATCGCACTTTCTTTATTGCGCGGTCATATTTTCCGCCATGCGTTTCGATATCGCAGCCTGACAGGTCAGAAATCGCCGCTTGGAATCTGAACGGCTTTTCTTCGAGGATCAGGAATCTTTTCTCTTCACGCCGGTCGCCAAAATAGCTGCGGCAACCCCAGTCCATGCCCAACTCGAATGGCATGTTCAAACGAAAAAACTCTCCCTTCTGGCTAGCTTGGCAGCGACTTAGATCATGAATGGAGTATTTGCTTTCTTCGATCAGTTCACGGATCTTGTCGAGCCGCGTTTCACCAGAGTCATGGCGCTCTGTGGCGAGACGAGGTTTGAAACCCAGCAGCACAGTGGCAAACAGCACCGCTTGCAAGATCGGCGCATATTCCTTGTCAAACGGGCAGTTGATGAAGACGTTCTGATCGAAACTCAATGCTATCCCTTTGGCGGGTATGGGTCCTGTCCAAAAGTATCGCGTTCACGAATGCGACCGTCACGACCATGAATATAAAGTTCTCCGCCTTCGGAACGGGCTCTTTCCCGCGCCGAGTCAATTGCTTCTTTCTGCGTTGAATATACCTTGCTTGCGCGGGAAGCCCCCGCGCGACGAACGCTCCAGCGGCCATCGCTCGGCACGACGTGCAGACCCTTAGACGACATGTTCGACCTCCATTTCAGGCGGTGAGTATAGGTTGAAAACCTCGCTTCGGAAAGAAGCATTTCCGCGGTCACATCGCCTTCTTCAACCCCAGGAACCGCGCCCGCGCCCGCGGGTCGTGGTCGAACAGCGCGGCGAGCTGCTCGGTCATCGCGCCGGCCAGTTGATCCACATCGGTGATGGTGACCGCGTGCTGGTAATAGCGGGTGACATCGTGGCCGATGCCGATGGCGATCAATTCCACCTGGCGGCGCCGCTCGACCATGGTGATCACGTCGCGCAAGTGCTTTTCCAGGTAATTGGCCGGGTTCGCCGACAGGGTCGAATCGTCCACCGGGGCGCCATCGGAAATCACCATAAGCACCTTGCGCGCCTCGGGGCGGGTCACCATCCGCCGATGCGCCCATTCCAGTGCCTCGCCGTCGATGTTTTCCTTGAGCAAGCCTTCCTTCATCATCAGGCCGAGGTTGTTGCGGGTGCGTCGCCAGGGCGCGTCGGCGCCCTTGTAGATGATGTGGCGCAGATCGTTGAGCCGCCCCGGCGTTGCCGGGCGCCCGTCGGCCAGCCATTTCTCGCGCGCCAGTCCGCCCTTCCACGCCCGGGTGGTGAAGCCCAGGATCTCGACCTTGACGTCGCAACGCTCCAGCGTGCGCGCCAGAACGTCGGCGCAGATCGCGGCGATGGAAATCGGCCGCCCCCGCATCGAGCCGGAATTGTCCAGCAGCAGCGTTACCACCGTGTCCTTGAACTCGGTGTCCTTTTCGACCTTGAAGCTCAGCGGCGTGGTCGGGTTGGCCACCACCCGCGCCAGGCGTCCGGCGTCGAGGATACCCTCCTCCATGTCGAACTGCCAGCTGCGGTTCTGTTGCGCCTGAAGACGGCGCTGCAACTTGTTGGCCAGACGCCCGACCGCGCCCTTGAGCGGGTCGAGCTGCTGATCGAGGTAAGCGCGCAGGCGTTCCAGTTCGACCGGTTCGGCCAGGTCCTCGGCGCGGATCTGCTCGTCGTGGCTGTTGTCGAAGACCCTGTAGTCGGGGTCGGCTTCCGATGCGGACGGCGGCGGGGGGGGCTCTGCCGGCGCGTCGCCCTCGGGCAGTTCGGCCTCCTCGTCCATTTCTTCGTCGGCCAACTCGTCGGCGCTTACCTGCGCCTGCGCGGCGTCCTGCTCTTCTTCCTGGCTTTGCTCGGGGGTGGCCTCGTTTTCCTCGTCGGCCTCATCCTCGCCGGCGCTGTCGGGCTCTTCCTGGTCCTCGGCGTTGTCGTCTGCGTCGTCGTCGTTTTCGTCGGGCTGGTCGGGGTCGTCGCCCAACTGGTCGCCGTAACCCAGGTCTTCGATCACGCGGCGGGCCAGCCGCGCGAACTCGGTCTGGTCGGCCAGCTTGTCGTTCAGCTCGTCCAGGCTGGCACCGGCCTCCTGCTCGATGAAGCCGCGCCACATCTCCAGCGCATTCTCGGCCGCCGGCGGCAGGTCGCGCCCGGTGGCCAGTTGCCGGATCATGTACCCCGCTGCGGTCGCCAGCGGCACGTCCGAGGTCTGGGTCACGCGGTCGTAGCCCAGGCGTTGCGCCTCGTGGTCGATGCGCGCGTCGATATTGCCGGCGGTGCCGGGCATGTCGCGCGCGCCCATGGCTTCGCAGCGGGCGGTCTCCATCGCGGTGTACAGATCGCGCGCCATGTCGCCCGGGGGGGTATAGCGGGCGGCGATGCCCTCGTCGTGATAGCGGCGGTACATGGCCAGGGCGTCGGCGGTGCCGCGCGCCTGTAGTACCTCGTCGCGGCTCATCCGGCGGCTGACCTGCGGCAGGCGCATCGCCTCGCCCGACAGACCCGCCGGATCGACCGAGTAACTGACCGTCAGGTCGGGGTCGTGCGACATCACCTTGGTCGCCTCGGCCAGCGCCTTCTTGAACGGGTCGGCGGGGTTGTCGCTTTTCTGAACCATCAGGTCCTCACTTCGCGGTGCGCGCGGCGCGGGAAACTCGGGCCGGTGTCTTTCTCTCTCCCGAAATATCCCCGCCGGAGGCATGCGCGCCCGGAACGGGCGCAAAACCTGCGAGGCGCCGCGGGCGCCTCACATCATCGTCACGTCAGGGCTTGCGAGGCAGCCGATTCGGGCAATTCCTCGTCAAAGCAGCGCTGGTAGAACTCGGCCACGGTCTGGCGTTCCAGCTCGTCGCACTTGTTGAGGAACGAGACCCGGAAGGCATAACCGACGGAGCGAAATATCTCGGCGTTCTCGGCCCAGGTGATCACCGTGCGCGGGCTCATCAGCGTTGACAAGTCGCCGTTCATGAACGCGGTGCGCGTCAGTGCGGCCAGCGTGACCATCTGGCTGACGATCTTGCGGCCCTTCTCGGTGTTGTAATGCGGGTTCTTGGCCAGCACGATGGCGGTTTCGGCGTCGTGGCTGAGATAGTTCAGCGTCGCGACAAGGCTCCAGCGGTCCATCTGGGCCTGGTTGATCTGCTGGGTGCCGTGGTAAAGCCCCGTCGTGTCGCCCAGGCCCACCGTGTTGGCGGTGGCGAAGAGGCGGAAACAGGGGTGCGGGGTGATGATCTCGTTCTGGTCCAGCAGCGTCAGCTTGCCGTCCGATTCCAGCACCCGCTGGATCACGAACATCACGTCGGCGCGCCCGGCGTCGTATTCGTCGAAGACGATCGCGGCGGGGTTGCGCAGCGCCCACGGCAGGATTCCTTCCTGGAACTCGGTCACCTGCTTGCCATCGCGCAGCTTGATCGCGTCCTTGCCGATCAGGTCGATGCGGCTGATGTGGCTGTCGAGGTTGACGCGCACGCAGGGCCAGTTGAGCCGCGCGGCGACCTGTTCGATATGGGTCGATTTGCCGGTGCCGTGATAGCCCTGGATCATCACCCGGCGATTGTGGCTGAAGCCCGCAAGAATCGCCAGCGTGGTGTCGGGGTCGAACTTGTAGGTGCTGTCGACATCGGGCACGCGCTCGCTGCGGTCGGCGAAGCCCCTGACCGTCATGTCGGTGTCGATGCCGAAGACGTCGCGCACCGAAATCGGTTCGGTGGGCCTTGCGTTGATATCCATGGTGCCGTCCGCCATTGTTGTGTTCGTCCTTTCGTCGCCGGCTGCTTCGCCTTCCGGGGTGTCGTGCAATATATTGCGGGCAAGGGCAAGGGGAAGGGCGGCCGGAGCCGGGCCGCCGTGCCACCGCGCGCAAGCCTTGGCCGGGTCCGCGCCATGGGCTAGCATGTGTACGAGGCGGGCAGTGGCGAGGATGAATGGCAACCCCCGAAGACATCGAGATGCTGCTTGCGCGGCTGGCGGTCGGAGATCGCGCGGCCCTTGACGGGCTCTATCGACTCACCTCGGCGAAACTTTTTGGCATCTGCCTTCGTGTCTTGTCCAACCGGGCCGAAGCCGAGGACGCGCTGCAGGAGGTATATGTCAAGATATGGCGCGGCGCGGGGCGCTACCGGGCCAACGGGCTCAGCCCGATGACCTGGCTGATCACGGTGGCGCGCAACCACTGCATTGACCGTCTGCGCGCCCGGCGCGCGGCATCCGAGGGGCTTGAAACGGCGGCCGAGCAGCCCGACGCGGCCCCCGGCCCCGAGGCGTTGGCGATCCGCTCGTCCGAGCGTGCGCGCTTGCTCGACTGCCTCGAAGAGTTGCCCGAGGCTCGCGCGGCGGCGGTGCGTCTGGCCTATCTTCAGGGCGAAACCTACGCCGATCTGGCGGCCCGGTTCGAGGTGCCGCTGAACACGATGCGAACATGGCTGCGCCGCAGCCTCTTGACCCTCAGGGAGTGCCTTTCGCGATGAGTGGCCAGACCGATCCCGACGACGACCGCGTGCTGGCGGGCGAGTATGCCCTCGGCCTGCTGTCGCCCGAGGAGGCCCGTGCCTTCGAGGCCCGCATGCAGACCGATCCGGGCCTGCGCGCGGCCTATGCCGGCTGGGCCGAGGACATGGCCGCGCTCACCGATGACATCGACGAGGTCGCGCCGCCCCACGACATGCCCGACCGTATCGCCGAGGCGATCGACGGACCGACCCGCAAACCCGGCCTGTTGTCGAAGCTGGGGTTGAGCTGGATCGTGCCGGGCGCGGTTCTGGCCAGCCTGCTGGCTTTCTTCGTGGTGTCCAACGATCTGCTGGTGCCCGATGGGGACGTGCCGTCGTTGCGCGCCGAGATCGCCGCGCCCGATGACAGCCTGCGGGTCACGGCCGCCTATGACGGCGCGCGCGGGCAGTTGCGCATTACCCGCGCCGCCGGGCAGGCGCGCCCCGGTCGGGCGCTGGAGCTGTGGCTGATCGTTGGCGAGGCGGCGCCGGTGTCGCTGGGCGTGCTGCCCGAGGGCCGCGAGGCGGCGCTTGCCATTCCCGCGGAGATGACCCGGAAACTGCCCGGCGCGGTGCTGGCGATCAGCGACGAGCCGCCCGGCGGCTCGCCCACCGGGGCGCCGACGGGCGATGTGCTGGCGACGGGGCAGGTGGTGCGGCAGGGTGCGTGACGGCGGGGGCCTCAGCCGGGGCCGCGGCGGATCACGAACACATGTTCGGGCGCGGTTGGCGCGGTGTCGGTCGTGGCGCTGTCAAGCAGCGTGTGCCCGGCCTCGGCGCAGAAATGCGGCACGTCCACCACCGCGGCCGGATCGGTGGCGACAAGGCGCAGCACCGCGCCGGGCGTCATGGCCAGCAAGCGCTTGCGCGCCCTGAGCACCGGCAGCGGGCACAGCAGCCCGCGCGCATCGACCTCGTCATCCCACGTCATGGGCGCGGTATAGATCGCGGCGGGGCCGCCGCAAACCGGTTTCGCGCGTGGTCTCTTGCGGCGCCGGTCGCGTTGGCCGATAACCGCAAGCGACGGCCAAGAGGAAAGACGGCATGATCATCGGGCATATCGGGGCGCGCAAGGGGTCCAAGGGCGTTCCCGGCAAGAACTTTCGCGATCTGGCCGGAAAGCCGCTGATCGACTGGGCGCTGGACCAGCTTTTTGGCTGTGCGCGCATCGATCTGGTCGTCGTGTCCACGGACGACCCGGAAATCCACGCCCACGCCGTGGCGCGGGGCGCGCTGGACATCGGTCTGCGGCCTGCGCATCTGGCCACCGACACCGCCGCGAAGTGGGATGTGTGGCAGCACGCGCTGGCGCAGGTCGAGGCACGCACCGACGCGGGCCCGCGCGCCTTTGTCGATCTGGATTGCACCGCGCCGCTGCGCCTGCCGCAGGATGTCGAAGGCGCGCTGGACCTGTTCGCGGCGCAGGCGCCGGACATGGTGATGTCGTGCTGCGAATCCCGCAAGAACCCCTATTTCAACATGGTCGAGCCCGACGAGACCGGCGCGTTGCACATCTCCAAGCCGCTGCCCGGTGCGGTGGTGGCGCGCCAGCAGGCGCCGGTGGTGTATGACCATGTCGGCGTGGTCTACGTGCTGGCGCCCGATTACCTGCGCCGCGCGCGGGGGCTCTATGACGGGCGGGTGATTCCCTATGTCGTGCCCAATGAACGGGGCCTGGACGTGGATTCGCCGCTGGACTGGGAAATCGTCGAGTTTCTGTTCCAGCGCCAGATCCGGCTGGGGCAGCGCTAGCGCGCGCCCTGCTGCGCGGCGATCAGCCGCGGAACCGCCGCGAGCGTTTTGTCGACGGCGCCGGAATGGGCGCGGAAGAACCGTTCGATCCGCTCTGGTGGGACATCCCAGACAGCGCCGGGGGCCAGCGCGCGGGTGAGCGCGTCGCCATCCTCCAGCGACTTGAGAACCCCGGCGGCGATGGCCTCCCGAGCAGGGTACTCGATCGTCCAGACATGCGGGCCGACCAGCACCGGCTTGCACAGCGCCAGCGCCTCGGACACGTTATGCGCGCCCTTGGGGTGAAAGCCGCCGCCGACGATCACCTGGTCGGCCATGGCGAGGTAGAAATACATCTCGCCCATCGAATCGCCCAGCAGCAGGTCGACCTCCGGCGCCGTGCCCGCCGGGGCCAGGTCGGGGCCAAGTACGGCGCTGCGCCGGGCCAGCCGCAGCCCGGCATCCGACAGGATATCCGCGACGGTGTCGAAGCGTTCCGGCGCCCGCGGGACATAGACGAAAAAGGGCCGCGCCGCGCCGGCCGCGTCATGCGCGGCGAGGGTGTCGGCGATGGTGCGGGCGTAAAGCGCGTCTTCGCCCTCGATCGCGCTGGCGATGGTAATGACGGGCCGCGCCGCGGCGCCCAGCCATTGGCGCACATGCGGGGCGGCGGCAGTCTGCTCCGGCGGGATCGACTGCTCGAACCGCATCTCGCCGGTGATGGCGACGTTGTGCTGGCCGAGTTCCCGAAACCGCGCCGCCTGCAATTCGGATTTCACCATCACCCCGGCAAAGCCGCGCACCAGTTCGCCGCGCAGCGGGTGTTTCGTCCGGTCACGCTCGAACGTGCGGGTCGGATACTGGCCGTTGCACAGCATCAGAGGAACGCCCGCGCGCCGCGCCGCAATGATCATGCCGGGCCAGAACTCGATTTCCATCACCAGCCCGTATTTCGGCCGGAAGGCGCGGAAGAAGCGGCGGTAGGGGCGCGGATCGTCGAAAGGCACGTAGCAGGCGCTCAGCGTGCCAATTTCGATCTCGGGGCCAAAGACGCGGCGCGCCTCGCGCAGGCCGGCGGGTGTGAAGTGGGTGGTCACCACCCGTTCACCGCGTGCCAGCAGCGCCCGGATCAGCGGCACCGCCGAGCGCAGCTCGCCCAGCGACACGGCGTGAATCCAGACGTGCGGTGCGTTGCGGCGGCGGTGCAGGCCGAAGCGCTGACCCAGATGCGCGGCATATAGCCGGTCGCGCCGCGCGCGCCACAGCAGGTAGCCCAGCACCAGCGGCAGGCCCAGCACCCAGAACACGCGGTAGGCCATCAGGGCGCGGCGCAGGCGGGGCGAGGGGAAGGGCGGCGGGGTCATCGGCGCGGCTCGGGTAGGGACGGGACAAGCTGCGCGAGCTGATCGCACAGATCGTCGATGCGGTCCACGCCGCGCGCGACAAGCGCCTGCGCCCGCCCGGCCATGGTGGCGGTTTCGGGGGCCCCGAGCGCGGCGGCGAGCGCCGGGGCGTCGGTGACTTCCTGCGCCGCGTCCGCTGCGTGCAATGCGGCGAAATCGGCGGCGAAATTGGCCACGTGCGGGCCGTGCAGGATGGCCGCGCCAAGCTGCGCGGCCTCCCACGGGTTGTGACCCTCGACCGGGCTGGTGGTGCCGCCGATGAACGCCGCCGGTGCCAGCCGGTACCACAGGCCCATCTCGCCGAACGTGTCGGCGATGTAGACCTGCGCCCCCGCGTCGGGGATGGAGTTCGCGCTGCGCTGTTGCGCGACCATTCCCGCGTCGGTGCAGATGCGGGCGATGTCGGCGCCGCGGGCCGGGTCGCGCGGCGCCACGATCAACAGCGCGGCGGGGTCCTGGCCCAACCGCGCGCGCTGTGCGGTCAGCGCCAGTGGCTCGTCGGGGGGATGGGTCGAGGCGGCCAGCCAGACGGGACGGCCGCCGATCGCGCGGCGCAAAGCATCGAGCGCGCCCGCGTCCGCCGCCAACGGCGGCGCCGCGGGTTTGAACGAGCCGTCCACCTGCACATTTCCGGCACCCAACCGGGCAAGATGCGCGGCGGTGCGCTCGTCCTGCGCCGAAATCAGCGCGAAGCGCTTGTAAAGATCGCGGTAAAGCCATGCCGCCCGTGCCCGTGCCCGGTAGGCGCGCGCGTTCATCCGTGCCCCCACCATTGCCAGCGGGATGCCGCGCCGCGCCGCGCGCCAGGTCAGCCCCGGCCACAGGTCCTGCTCGGCCCAGACGCACAGGTCGGGGTGCCAGTGATCGAGGAACCGCCGCGCCGCGCCGGGCGTGTCGAGCGGCAGGAACTGGTGGCGACAGCCGGGCGGCATGTTGGCGGCCAGAACCTCGGCCGAGGCGCGGGTGGTCGAGGTGATGAGAACCTGTACATCCGGGCGCCGGGCGCGCAGGCGGGCGACCAGCGCGCGCAGCGCCAGCACCTCGCCCAGGCCCACGGCGTGCATCCATACCAGCGGCCCCTCCGGGCGCGGCGCCGACGCATGCCCCAGCTTCTCGCGCCAGCGATCGGGCAGTTCCTTGCCGCGCGCCAGTCGTCGGCGCAACACCAGCGGGGCAAGCGGCGGCAGGGCCAGCGCGCTCAGCCCCAGATAGGCGGCCAGCGCCGGGCCCGGCGCGCGCGCGGGGCGGGGGTGCTCAGTCAAGGTCGTGGAACTCTTTCTGCAGCCCACGCGCCCAGAAGGCCGGGTCGTCCAGCACTTCGACGAAGCGGTCGGCGGCGCGGCCCTCGCCAAAGCCCGCGTCGGGCGGGTGGCGCCGGCCCCATTCGCGCGCCAGGAAGGCGGCGATGGCGTCCGCGTCATCGGCCGCGCAGGCGTGGATCGAGCCGCTTGTCGCGCGGTTGGTCTGGCGCGTGCCGATGTCGAGGCTGGGCACGCCCAGGAACGGCGCCTCGCGCACCCCGGCCGAGGAATTGCCGACGACGCAGGCGGCGTTCTTCATCAGTTCGGAGAAATGCGCGAAGCGCATCGACGGCAGCACCCGGAACCGCCCTGACGGCAGGGCGCGGATGACATCCAGGATCGCCTCGGCGCCGGGGTCGTTGTTGGGCAGGATGACCACGAAATCGCGGCCCGAGCGTTCGAGCGCGGCAAAAAACGCCGCCGCCTGCGCGCCCATGGTGCCTTGTTCCGAGGTGACGGGGTGGAAGGTGCAGATGCCGTAGTCGTCGAAGGGGATTTCGTAGCGCGCGCGCACCTCTTTCATTGTCACCCCCGAAGGCCCGGCGTGGAAATCCAGCTCGGGCGAGCCGATGACATGGATCGCCGCGCGCGCCTCGCCAAGTGCCATGACCCGGCGCGCGGCGCGTTCGGAACTGACGAAATGGTGGCTGGCCAGCTTGGTGTTGCAGTGGCGGAACATCTCGTCGATGGTGCCCGACACCTCGCCGCCCTCGACATGGGCGCAGCGGATGTAGTTGGTGGCGCAGACCAGTGCGCAGGCCAGCGCCTCGACCCGGTCGCCATGCACGACCACCAGGTCGGGGCGATGTTCGGCCACGTAATCCGAAAAGCCCAGCACCGTCTTGGCCAGCACGGTATCCTGCGCGTCCTCGATACGCTGGTTGAGAAATTCGTGCACGGCCACGCCGGCCATGCGGTGGACCTCGAGCTTGGTCAGCCCGTAGCGTTCCAGCATGTGCATGCCGGTGACGAAGAAGGTCACGTCATAACCCGCATCGCGCGCCCGCGCGGCGAGCGGCTCCAGCTTGCCGAAATCGGCCCGCGCGCCGGTGACGAAGAGGATGCGTCTGCTCATGGCCTCTCATCGCGCAAAAATGCCCCTCCGGCAAGCACCGGGGCAGCAGGGCGCGGCGCACCAGGACGCGCGGCGCTGCATTGCGCCCGCGCGCCGGGCTGTGTAACAGACGCGGCCAGGAGGGCCGTGGCCATGATTTACCTCGCCGAGCGCAAGCTGTTGTTCGTCAAGCCCAAGAAGGTGGCCGGCACCAGCGTGGAAATCGCGCTGTCATGCAATGCCGGGGCGGGTGACATCGTCACGCCGCTCATTCCCGGCGACGAGGCGGTGCGCCACAACGCCGGTGGGCGTTTCCCGGTCAACTGGGCGTGGCTCAAGGGGACGGAGACGGCCTATCGTCGCAAGTTCGACCATTACCTTGAGACCGGCGAGATACCGCCGCGGGTGTTCGGGCTGCGGCGCGGCAAGCTCTATTCCAAGTGGCAGGCGCGTTACTACAACCACATCACCCCGGCAACGATCGCCCGGCGGGCCCCGCGCAGGTTTCTTGACGGCGTGACCATGGTGACGGTGGTCCGCGACCCTTACGAGCAGCTTGTGTCCTATGCCTGGCACCTGTCCAGGGGCCGGAGCGCGCCCTTTGACGAGATGCTGGAACGGGTGCTGGAGATGGCGCCGATCAACGATGCCTACCTGTTCGGCCCGCGCCGGCCCGACATCGTGCTGCGCTACGAGACCCTGCGCGAGGACCTGGCCGACCTGGAACGGCGCTTCGATCTGGATCTGGTGGGCAACCTGCCCTTCACCAAGCACAAGGTGCGCGGCGACCGCCGCCCGGCGCGCGAGACGCTCGGCGATGCGCACAAGGCGCGCTGCTACGAGAAATACCGCCGCACCTTCGAGATGTTCGGTTACCCGGCCTGAACCGGCGGCAACTCGCGCGCATATCCCAGCAGGTCGAAATCGCGGGCGTAGATGCTGCGCACCATATCCAGCGTGGTGGCGTCGTAATAGCTTTGGAACGGGCGTTTGTCCGATTTGGCCCTGGTGCGGTTGATGTGGCGCAACTCGGCGCCGTCCAGCCCCAGGTCGGCCTTGAGCGTGGCGAAATCCTTGCTCAGCGTTTCGAACCGCATGATCCGGTTCACCGCGATGCGGCCGCGCGCATCGAGCAGGAACCAGCTCTGATCCGGCTGGCGTGCGAAGAAGGTGTCGTTCCAGAACGGGCGCCGGGCGCGGTAGTCGAGGTATTGCTCGAAGCTCATCGCGGCGATCTTGTCGGCGACGCTGGGAATTCGGAATTCCTTCATGAACTCGAAATGCGACACCGCGTGATCGAACGGGTTGCGCACCACGGTAAAGCTGTGGAAGCCGTCATAGACCTCGCGCCCCAGCTTGGCGATGATCCGCGCGGCCGGGTCGTGCTTGCGCAGGTAGGCGCGGCCCGGCGCCTCGCGCACGGGTAGCCGGCGCATGACCGACCGCCACAGCGTGCGTTGCGGGTTGGCCGAAAACGGCGCAAGCGCCGTCATCAGCGCGGTGCCGGCGGTCTTGGGCACATGCACGAAGATGAAATTGTGGCTGGTCGACAGGATCATGTCGGGCCTTTCCGGGCTGGGCGCGTGTGGGGGGCGTCAATCCGACAGATCGGACCACTTCAGTTGCTGGTTGCGAGTCACCGCGCGCGTAAGGCGGCGGCCCACGACCTTGTCGAACTCGAACCCCGGTATTTCGCCCGATCCGGGGCGGCGGGCCCAGATATCGGCCTCGGTGATGACGTGGCCGGCGGGCAGGTCGGCCTCGGCCACCACGGAGGCGCGGGCGAAGCGGTAGACGTCTTCCTCGGGGCCGGTGCGTTGCTTGTCGTTATTCGCCGCGATCCAGATTTCGCGCGCGCGGTCGACCATCAGGCGCAGTTCGGCGGGGTCCATCGAACAGCTTATGTCGGGCCCGGCGCGGTAGCGTGTGTCGGTGAAGTGCCGCTCCAGCACGCAAGCGCCAAGCGCGACGCTGGCCAGCGCCATTTCCGGGCCGATGGAGTGGTCGGAAAACCCCACCACCGCGTTCGGGAATGCCGCGCGCAGGTCGGTCACACCCTTGAGCGACACGATTTCCGGCGGGCTGGGGTAGAGGTTGGTGCATTCCAGCAGCGCGTACTCGATGCCCGCGGCATCGAGAATGGCGACGCTGGCGCGCAGGCTGTCGATGCTCTGCATGCCGGTGGACATGATCACGGGCCGCCCCTTGGCGGCGATATGGCGGATCAGCGGCAGGTTGTCGGCCTCGCCCGAGCCGATCTTGAACGCCGGCACGTCCAGCGCCTCGAGCCGGTCGGCGGCGGCGCGCGAGAACGGCGTCGAGATGTAGATCAGCCCCAGCGATTCGGCGTGCGCCTTGAGTGCCGCCTCGTCCGGGCCTGAGAGCGCGCAGCGTGCCATGACCTCCCAGATCGAGACATCGGCATTGGGCGGGAATATCGCCTTGGCCTCCTCGGTCATCTCGTCCTCGACGACATGGGTCTGGTGCTTGACGCATTCGCAGCCCGCCGCGGCGGCGAGGCTGACCATCCGCTTGGCCACCGCCAGGTCGCCGCCATGGTTGATGCCGATCTCGGCGATGACCAGTGGCGGGTGACCGGGGCCGATGTCGCGATGAGCAATCTTCATGGCGTCTGCTCCTTCTTGGTGGTGACGTCGCGGCCGCGGGCGCGCTTGGGCAGTTTCCAGCGTTTGTGCAACCAGAACCATTGATCCATGTGGGCGCGCACCTGTGCCTCGAGGCTGTCGTTGAGCGCCTGTGTCATCGTCTCGGCGTCGCTGTGGGGCAGCGGCGCCTCGAGCACCACATCGAAGGTCATGCCATCGGGGCGACGGATGGCATAGCACGGGATCAGCGCCGCGTCGTATTTCAGCGCCAGGTCCGCCGCCGACAGCGCCGTCCAGGCGGTGCGCCCGAAGAACCGCAGCGGCGCGCCCTTGCCCATGCGCTGGTCGATCAGGATGGCCAGCGTGCCGCCGCCGCGCAGAAAGCGCATCATTTCCGCCAGCCCGCGGCGGCCGCGTTCGAAGAGCGGCGTGCCGATGCGTGAAATCGTGGCCACGTAGTGCGCGTTGAAGCGGCGGTTGTTCATGGCGCGGTAAAGCCCGCCGATGCGGTGGCCGCGATGCAGCAGCCCGGCGCGGATCGCATCGTAATTGCCGAAATGTCCCGACACCAGGATCGCCGGGCGCCCGTGGTGCTGCGCCCGTTCCAGCGCCGCAAGGCCGGGGCCGGTGATCTGTGTGCGCCGGGCGATGGCCAGGAATTCGTCGGGCGAGTACAGCTCGGTCACCGTGCGACCGATGTTGCGCGGCACCTCGCGCACCAGTCGCGCCTTTTCCGCCTCATCCAGATCCGGCATCACCAGCTCCAGGTTGGCGCGGATGCGGCGGCGATATCCGGCCACCGGCGCAATGATATGGGCGAAGACCCAGCCGCCAAAGGGTACGCGCCAGCGATAGGGGATGCGGTGCAGCAGCCACACCGTGGCGCGGATCAGCGCATTCTCGACCCAGTGGCGCAGCGCCCGCAGCCGGCGGCCGACGGGGCCACGGTTGCGCTTGCGTCCGCGCCGGGGGCGTTTCGAAGTATCGGCCTTGGTCATGCTGCCTTGTCGGTCTCCGGGCTTGGCTCCGGCCCCGTCTATTGCCGAAAATCGCCGCGATGGAAAGAACCGGGCGCGAGATTTCCCTCCCCAAAAGGGCGCGCGGGGGGAGGGCGGTCAGTAGTCGCGCTCCAGGAATACGCCCAGGCCGGTGTCGCCCTCTGACCCGAGACGCCCGCGCACGGTGATGTTCCGACTGACATCGAGGTTGATATTGATCTCGGTGCGGCCCTGGGTATCGACCACCACGTTGGTATAGATATTTTCCGAAATGTACTTGCCCGCCCGTGCCTGCGCCTGGCCGTTCGCGTCGGTGGTCAGGTCGAGGTTGTCGAGCCCCGCGCCGCTGCGCAGGCGTTCGGATACCCCTGCGCCGCCCTGCCCGGACAAAGTGCGCAGCGCATTGGCCAGTCGCAACGCCTGCAGCGGCGAGATATCGGTGACGCCGCGCCCGAACAACAGCAGCGACAGCACCTCGTCGCGCGGCAATTCGGGGCGGGATGTCAGCTCCAGCTCGGGCGAAGATGCCGGGCCGCTGATGCCGATGCGCACATCGGTGCTGTCGACGCGGCTCTGGGCGGTGAAACGGATGAACGGGTCGAAGGCGCCCCGCAGACTGATCAGCCCCTGGCTCAGTTCCAGGCGCCGGCCGAGGATTTCGAGCCGCCCGCGTATCAGGTTGAACCGCCCTTGCGGGATCAGATCGGCGGTGGTGCCGGTCAGGCGGATCTGCCCGCCCAGTTCGGCATCCATCCCGCGGCCGCGCACGAAGATGCGCGCCGGGGCCCGTATCAGCAGGTCGACCGGGTACGCAGGCCCGGCGGCGCGTGGGGACGCGCCGGCGTTGCCGGCGATCCCGGCCCGTACGCGGGTGCGATGGACGTCGGCGGGTTCGCCCACATGGCGCAGGCCGGGCAGGTCGCCATAGCTGGGACCGCTGGTTTCGGGCACGCGCATCTCGACCTCGCCCAGCGTGATTTGCCCGCCGATGCGCGCGCCGCCGGCCAGCGGGCCGCGTATGGTCAGGTTGCCGTCGGCCGTGGTCCTGAAAAGCCCCGGCTCGCTGATCTTTGCCCGGCGCAGGTCCAGTGCGAGGTCTGCGTCGAACGGTGGCCCCAGAGTCACCGGGCCCGAAAGCCGCACCCGCCCGCCGCTGGAAAGCGCCGAGGTCACGTCCAGGTCGGCACGCCCCTGTGCCAGCCGTGCTTGCCCATCTATCTGGCCAAGCGCGAGACGCAGGTCGGGCAGGGTCAGCCGCGCGCCCTCGGTCGAAATTGTCCCCGACAACGCCGCCAGGCCGGGTGCCCCGTCAAGCCTCAGGTCGAACCGCGCCGTGCCCGATAATCTGCGCGGACGGATCTGCGCGTTGGCCAACGCCAGCGGTGCCTGCCCGGTGATTGCCAGATCGGCGCGCGATGCGTCCTGTGCGGCAGTGCCTTCGGCGCGCATCTGCGTGCCGCCGGGCCCCGTGGCATCGACCGTCAGTGACCACGGACCGCCGGTGTGGTCGGCGGTGATCGTTGCGCTTGCCGGCCCGCGGAACCCGTCGGCCAGCAGCCCCAGGTCCGACAGCCGGGCCGAAAGCTGCGCTTGCCCGCGAGCGGCCCCCAGATGCGCGCGCCCGTCGAGGCGCAGCGCCGGGTTGGACATCTCCAGCGCCTCCAGCGTCGTGCCATCGGTATCGCGGAGCGCATCAACCGACAACGTGGTGGTGCCGCGTAGCAGCGGGTCGAGGGTGGCGTCACCGATGGCGATGTCGCGCGTCTCGCCGTCGAGCGTCAGGTCGAAGCCGCCGGAAACAGGCTGGATCGTGCCGCGCAGCGCGATATCGGCGCGGCCGCGCAACGGCCGCCCGACGAGAGCGTCGAAACGCGACAGGTCTTGCGCCTGGGCGCGCAGGTCGGTGTCGGCCGACAGGTCCACCGTTCCTTCGACGCCGCGCAATGTCATGTCGCCCGACAGTTCATAGTCGCTGCCCGCCAGCGCCAGCCCCGTCAGCCTGAGCGGGGAGCCTGGCGACCAGTCCGCCCGCGCCGTGGCGCGCAGGTCGGGGCCGAGCGCGCGCGCCAGTGCCGGATCGGACGGGGCCAGCCCCGACAGCCGCGCCTTCAAGTCCACTTCGGCCAGCCCCGGCGTGCTCTGCAACCCACGGCGCAGCAGACCGGTCGCGGTCAGCGTGGCTTCGGCCAGCGACAGGTCGGGGCGGTCAATGCTTCGCGCGCTGATTTCGGCATCGAGTCTGTCGTTCCTGTCGGCATCGAAATCGAGCGAGATCTTCGCGCCCTCGATCGTGGTGCGCGGCCCCGCCAGCGGCAGCAGCACGGGCGCGCCATCGGGGGCGGCGATTTGTCCGGTCAGCGCCAGCCGCTCGGGCCATCCGTCGGCGGCGATCCGGCCCGCGCCGCGCAGGGAAATGGCGCGCGCATGCAGCGCCAGCCGGTCGAGCGTGAACGCCCCGTCGCCATGATGCGCCCCTGCAACCCGAAGCGTGATGTCGGGGCCGAAAAAGGCGCGGTAGTCGGGCGCGAAAAGCGGCGCGATGTCGCCGCCGATATCCAGCGCGAAAGCTTGTGGAACCGGGCCGGCCGCGTCGGTCGCTGTCTGCGCCTGCTTGTCGCCGCCCAGTGTGAGGGTGCCCGCAAGCCGCTCTTGCCCCGAGGTGGCGAGCGTGATCTGCGCCGTGTAGTCGCTTATCGGCCCGGTGCCCTTGGCGCTGAGCGCCACCGCGGGCTGGCCGGGTATATTCAGCAGGGTGGCCGCAATGCCACTCGCTGCCTCGTGCGCATCGAGGTCCAGCGACAGAACCCGGTCGTCGTTGGAATAGGCAGCGTCAAGCCGCAGTACCCCTTCGCGCCCGTCGATGCGTTTGAGCGACAGATTGGCCTGTCCCGTCCCGCCTTCGAGCGACAGCGCGGCCTTGAGCGCGACCACCGCCCGCTGGCCCAGAACGGCCTTGCCGAGGGTGACCTTGTCGGCCGACAATTCGCCGATCTTTACCGAAACCGGCAACTCGGGCAGCGCAAAGGGCGCGCGCGCCTGCGGATCGGGTGGTGTGGGCGCGGCCGGCAGCGGCGGGCGCGTCAGCGTGATCGACTTGGCGCTGAGTGCGGTCACGTCCAGCCGCCCGCCCAGCAGCGCGGTGCGACTCCATTCCAGCTCGGCTTCCTTTATTGTCAGCCATGTGCCTTCGGGGTCGGAAAAGGTGATCGTCTCGACCGTGGCGTGCGAACTCAGCGCGCCCTCGAACCCGATCACCCGCACCCGGCGCTCCGGTGCCGACAGGGCATCTTCGAGAACACCTTCCAAAAAGCTGCGCCCGTCGCGCGGCCCGGCCGTATCGGCCGCGTCATCCTGTGCGCGGGCGGCAAGGGGCATCGCCGCGAGCAGCGCCGCCAGCACCAAGGCGATCATGCGTGGTATCATCAACCGTGTCTGCCTCATCAGAACGCCTGCCCGATGCCGATGTAGATCTGCATGCCGTCGCCGGTGCGCCCTTCGACCGGCGCCGCCAGGTCCAGCCGCAGCGGCCCCACCGGCGTGTCATAGCGCAGGCCCAGCCCCGCCCCGGCGTGCCAGTCGCCCGACCCGGCGAAGCTGCCGTCGGCGCCGATATAGCCCGCGTCGGCAAAGCCGACCACGCCGATCTTGCCGCTCAGCCCGAGGCGTAACTCGGCCGACACCCCCGCGAAGGAGCGCCCGCCGGTTTGTCCTCCGCCGGCCTGCGGGACGCCCAGCGATTGGTAGGGCTGGCCGCGCACCGTGCCGCCGCCGCCGGAATAGAACTGCATCCTCGGCGGCGTGTCGTCGAGCGCCGGCCCGACCACCGTGCCAAGCTGAAGGCGCCCGGCCAGCACGGTGCGATCGCGGGCGCCAAACGCGCGGTAGGCGCGGGCGTCGGCCACCAGTCGCGCGCCGGCACCGCTGCCGCCGCTCACCCGGACAAAGGGCTCGGCTTCAAGCGACAGGTAGGTGCCCGCCTTGGGCGAAAGCGTATCGTCGCGCCTGTCCCACAACAGGGTGCCGGGCAGGCTGACCAGGGTGAAGTTGCGCCGGCCCAGGGCATCGTTGACCTCGGAATAGCTGACATCGAGGCCAAGCTCGCCGCTCAGCGTGTCGCTGAAACGCCGGGTTATGCCGCCGCCCAGGCTGACTTCGCGGGTGGTATACTCGGGCTCGTGCAGGTCCTCGGCATCGGCATGCAGGAACAGGCCGGTATCGGGCCCCAGGATCGCCGGCTTGTCCAGGCGCACGCCAAGCTCGATATCCGCGCCGCCGCTTTCGCCGCCGATCCCGCCGATTACCCCTTCGAGGCGCAGCCGCTCGGCCCCGCCCATCAGATTGCGATGCACCCAGTAGCTCGACAGGCGCAGCCCCTCCAGCGACGACAACTCGGCCCCCGCGCCGATGCGACGGGGTTTTTCATCGACCACGGTCGCGGTGATGTCGAGCCGATCATCGGCGCGCGGCGCGTCCGCCTCGCGCAGGACGACCGACCGGAACGCACTGGTGCTGCGCAGACGCTTGGCTGCGGTTTCGACGGCGTCGGGCGTGAAAACCGTGCCTTCCGGCAGCCCGGCGATGGCCCGGATGCGCTCGGCGCGCACGGCGCTGCCGGGGGTGACGACAAGACGTCCAAAGCGCAGGCGCGGCCCCGGGGCCAGCCGGATACGTGCCGAAAGCCGGGCGCTTGGGTGGTCGGCGGTGACCTGTTGCGCGGCGATCCGGGTCTTGGCGTGCCCGGTGGCGCGCCAGTCCCCGACGGCCTGGCGGATGGCCCCGCGCAGGGCCGCGGCGCGCGCGGGTTCGCCGCGGCGCGCGTCCTCGGGCAGGGCCGAGCCGGGTGCGCGCGGTGCAATGCGAACCTCGCCGAAACGGAACCGCGGGCCGGGGTCTATGGTGATGTCGACCTGTTCGATGCGCGGCGGCGGCGACAGTGGCGGGATGCGCGCGGCCTCTTGCCCGTCGATACGGATCGAGACCGTGCCGCCGTAATGCCCGGTGCCGTAAAGCACTTCCACCAGCCCGGCGTAATCGGCCAGTGCCGCCGAGATCAGGTCTTGCGGGTCTGTGCGCCCGTCCCGGCGCGCGGAAAAAAGCGTCGAGGTCGCTTTGAGCGCGGGCTCCAGTTGTGCGCCCTCTTCCGGCGTCGCGCCCACCAGCGACAGGCGCAACCGTTCCAGCGCCATGCCCGGCCCGGCCCATGCCAGCGCCAGCAGCAGGACCAGGTTACCGAGGCCGAATTTGCGATACGCGGCGGTCATACCCGTTGCCCTGTTTCTCGGCGCACGCATTCGCGGGCGCGCCGACTCGTCACACCCCATGAGTAAGGATAGCGCGATCCGGAGGAAAGCGACATTCGTCTTCTGTGGCGCAACCGCGCAACGTTTCGCTTGCTTGCGCGGCGCGATATCAGACCGTGATCATGCGTAGCAGCAGGAAAATGCCCCCCGACAACAGCGCCGCGGCGGGCACCGTGACCAGCCAGGCGGCGATGATGGTCATGAAATGGCTGCGGCGCACCAGCTTGCGGCGGCGGCGCTCTTCGGGGGCGACGCGCATCTTCGGCGCACGCTGGGCGTTGTCGCGGCGGAACCGCCGCTCGTTGTGCCATTCGCGGTAGAACCCCACGCCGAACACCGCGCCCACGGCGATATGGGTCGAACTGACCGGCAATCCCAGCCAGCTTGCGACGATAACGGTGATCGCGGCGCTGAGGGCGACGCAATAGGCCCGCATCGGGTTGAGCCGGGTGATCTGGCTGCCGACCATGCGGATCAGCTTGGGGCCGAACAGGAACAACCCGAAAGATATGCCGAACGCTCCGATGACCATCACCCAGACCGGGATGGCCACGTTGCCGGCCGCCGCGCCGTCGCGCGCGGCATGGACGATGGCGGCCAGTGGCCCCACCGCGTTGGCCACGTCGTTGGCGCCGTGGGCGAAGCTCAACATCGCCGCCGAAAAGATCAGCGGCAGGCTGAACAGCGTCTTGAGCGACTTGTTGCGGTTCTCCATCCCCTCCGACTGGCGCCGGATCAGCGGCCGGGCCAGCATGTAGACGGCCACCGCCGCTGCCAGCCCGATGGCCAGGCTGGTGCCAACGTCTATGTGGATGACCCGCTTGAGCCCCTTGAGCGCCAGGTAGGCCGCGAAAGCCCCTGCCATGACCGCGACCAGCACCGGCACCCAGCGACGTGCGGCTGCGATCTTGTCGTCGCGGTAGATGATCCTGGCCTTGATGAAGGCGAGGAACGCGGCCGCGATCACCCCACCCAGGACCGGGGAGATCACCCAGCTCGCGGCAATGGCGGCCATCGTCGACCAATTGACCGCGGCCAGCCCCGCGGCGGCGATGCCCGCCCCCATCACGCCGCCCACCACCGAATGGGTCGTCGAGACCGGTGCGCCGATCCAGGTGGCGAGGTTGATCCACAGTGCGGCGCTCATCAGCGCCGCCATCATCGCCCAGATGAAGGTCGTTCGCGCGGCGATGCCTGCCGGGTCGATGATGCCCTTGGAAATGGTCGCGACCACGTCACCGCCGGCCAGCAGTGCGCCGGCGCTTTCGCAAACCGCCGCGATCACGATGGCACCGCCCATGCTCAGCGCGTTGGCCCCGACGGCGGGCGCCATGTTGTTGGCGACATCGTTGGCCCCGATGTTGAGCGCCATGTAGGCGCCGAACACCGCTGCCGCCACGACCACCAGGTTGCCCGGGCTCTGATCCAGGAAAACCGCGGCGATCAGCCCGGCCGCCGCCATGAAGACCAGTGCCACCCCCGGCGCCACCAGCGGGCGCGCGACATGCGCGGTGGCATACTCGACCTGCGATATCCGGTCGAGATCCTTGTCGAGAGTTTTCCAGCCCTTGCGCCGCGGTGTCCCGGCCATTGCGCCCCCCTGCCCGATGCGCCGGGGCTTACGGTGGCCCGCTGGCCGGCGCAAGGCGTGGGCGTTACAATCCGTTAGCTGGATGTTGCAATGTGGACAAAAAGTCACGCAAGCCGGGCGCGTCGACGATCTCGGCGGCTTCTGCGGGGCGCACCCAGCGGCGCGTCCGGCAATCGGCCTCGGGAAAATCATCGGTCACTTCCAGCACGTCGAGCGCGAAGACATGGGTTTCGACCATCGCCCGCGCGCCGTTGTCGAACACCTTTTCGTAGTCGAAGGTGCCGATGGCCTCGTTGCTGGCGACGGCACTCTTCACGCCGGCCTCTTCCCAGGCTTCCTGCAACGCGGCGCCCGGGGCATCGAGCCCGTCGATGGGCCAGCCCTTGGGCAATATCCAGCGCCCGGTGCCGCGCGAGGTGACCAGCAGGATGCGCCTGTCCGCGCCCTCGCCGCGCCGGCACAGCGCCGCCACCTGAAAGCCCTTCGGGCGTACCAGCAATGGGCGCACGACCTCGGCCCACGCCCGTTTCAATCCGTCATGCATGAATCCTGTGCCGCTTTCTGCTCGTTCCGCGCATTCTGGCTGCGCGTTTTGGTTTGTTTTGGCTGCGCATTCTGGTTTGTTTTGCAGGCGATGATACACTTTTCGCCCGAAAAACGCAAAGCCGCGCCCGCCGGGGCCGGCCTTTGCCGCCCGTTCAACGCCCGCGGCGCTTGGTGCGCAGGGTCGGATCGGCTTCTGTCGGGTCGTCGGGCCAGGGGTGGCGCGGGTACTGCCCGCGCATGTCCTTGCGCACGTCCGCGTAGGAGGTGACCCAGAAACCGGGGATGTCCATCGTTGTCTGCAACGGTCGCCCCGCGGGCGACAGCAGCGTCACCCGCAGCGGTTGCCCGGCGACGGTGGGATGCGTGGTCTGGCCGAACATCTCTTGCAGGCGCAGCGCGATCTCGGGCGCCTCGCCGGAATAGTCGATCGGAATCCGCCGGCCCAGTGGCGTGGTGAAATGCGCCGGCGCCTCGCGGTCAACAAGCTGCATCTGGCGATGATCCAGCATCGCGCGCAGGGCAGACAGGATGTCGAAATCCTTCCACTCCTGCGCCGAGCGCACGCCGGCCAGGAAGGGTAGCAGCCAGTCCTCCAGCGTGTCCAGCAGCGCCGCGTCGCTCATGTCCGGCAGGTCGGCACCGCGCGCCCGCACCAGCGCCACGCGGGCCAAGAGGCGCCGCGCGGCATCCGACGGGAAAAGCCCCAGTTCGCGCACGCCATCGAGCATGGCGCGCGCGATGGCGTCGGCGGGGGCGTCTTTCCACACCCGGTCATCAAGCACCATCGCCCCCAGCCGCTCCTGCCGGCGCGCCACGACGCGGCGGTCGCGGCGCGACCATTCGCACAGCGCGACCCATGCGATGGTGTCCCCGAACAACGCCCTGATTTCGCCCTGCCCGATGGCCACGGCCTGCCGGATGCGGGCCTCGCGGGGGTTGCCGTCGGTATCGGTAACCACGATGAACGGGCTGTCCGCCAGCGGGTCGGCCTCGTCGAGCACCGCGCCCTTGCCCCCCGACAGCACGAAACGCGGCGCGCTGCCCTTGCGGCGCTGCCCGATGCGGTCGGGATAGGCCATCGCGGCCATCTCGGCAGGGCTGGCGGAAGTGCCGGGCGCGCCCTTGGCCAGCGCGCGCAGGCGCCGCGCCTCGGCGTTGATGCGCTCGACCGCGGCGCGGTTGGCGGGGTGCGGGTGGCTGTCATCGTATCCTTTCGGATCAGCCAGCGCCGCCAGCCTGAGCGACAGGTCCACCGGCGCGCCGCGCGGCAGCGGGTCGCGGTCCGACAGCAGCGCGGCCAGTGGCGCGGCCTGCGTGCCGGCACAGGCCAGCATGTGCGCCAGCCGCGGATGCAGAGGCAGCCCCGCCAGCGCCCGGCCGTGCGCGGTGATGCGGTCCTTTGCATCCAGTGCGCCCAGCATCCGCAGCAGCGCCTGCGCCTGCGCCAGCGCGCCGGGGTTGGGCGGGGTGAGAAACGGCAGATCGTCGGGCGCGGCGCCCCACAGCGCCAGTTCCAGCGCCAGGTCGCACAGGTCGGCGGCCTCGATTTCGGCCGGGGGGTAGGCGGGCAGCGCGCCCTCGGCGCCCCTGGTCCACATCCGGTAGGCGCGCCCGGGTGCCACGCGCCCGGCGCGCCCCGCCCGTTGCGCGGCCTCGGCGCGGGTGACGGGCTCGGTCACCAGCCGCGACATGCCTGCGCCCGGGTCGAACCGCGCCCGCCGCGCGCGCCCGGCATCGACCACCACGCGAATATCCTCGATGGTCAGCGATGTCTCGGCGATGGCGGTGGCCAGCACCACCTTTCTGCCGCTCGGCAGGGGCGCGATGGCGGCGCGTTGCGCGGCGAAATCCATGGCGCCGAACAGCGGGCACAGCGTGCAGTTCCCGGGCAGGCGGCCGACAAGCGCGGCTTGCGTGCGGCGTATTTCCGCCTCGCCGGGCAGGAAGACCAGCACGCCGCCCTCGGTTTCCGTCACCGCCTGATCGACCAGATCGGCGGTCGCCGCCTCCAGCCGGGCGCCCTTGGGCAGGGGCGTATCACGCCAGCGGATGTCGACCGGGTGGGTGCGCCCCTGCGCGGTGATCACCGGCGCGTCGCCCATAAGTGCCGCCACCGGGGCGGCGTCGAGCGTGGCCGACATCACCAGCAGCACCAGATCCTCGCGGAGCGCGCCCGCCAGTTCGAGGCACAGCGCCAGCCCCAGATCGGCGTTGAACGAGCGTTCGTGGAACTCGTCGAAGATCACCGCGCCGATGCCGGTCAGTTCCGGGTCTGACTGGATCATGCGGGTCAGAATGCCCTCGGTCACCACCTCGATGCGCGTCTGCCCGGACGTTTTCGAAGCCCCGCGCATGCGGTAACCGACGCGCTGGCCCACCGGTTCGCCCAGGGTCTGTGCCATCCGTTCGGCGGCGGCGCGCGCGGCCAGGCGGCGCGGCTCCAGCATCAGGATGCGGCCTTTGACGTGGTCTGCCGCCATCAACGCCAGCGGCACGCGCGTTGTCTTGCCGGCGCCCGGCTCGGCCTGCAGCACCGCGCGCCGGCGTGTTGTCAGCGCCTCGACAAGTTCGGGCAGGACGTCGTCGATGGGCAGGCGGTCTTGCATCGGGTTGCGCACTTCCTGTGATCAGCCGTTGGTGAACAGCCCGGCCAGCGCGCGCCGCACCGTGGCCGAGACCGAGGGCCGGCGCCGCGCCGCGAAGGGCAGGGGGCGGCAGACCTCGATCGCCGCGAGGCCGACGCGCGCGGTCAGTGCCCCGTTCACCACCCCCTCGCCGAAGCGGCGCGAGAGCCTGGACAGCAGCCCGCCGCCGGCCAGCGAGCCGATCATGTCGTCGCCGATAGCCACTGCGCCGGTGGCCAGCATGTGCGCCATGACCGCGCGAGTCAGCCGCCAGCCCCCGACAAGGCCCGAACGGCCGCCATAGATTTCGGCGATGGCGCGGATCATGCGAATATTGGCGCTCAGCGCGCCGATCACGTCGGCCAGCGCCAGTGGCACCAGCGCGGTGATCAGCGCCACCTGCCGCGCCGCCGTCTCGACCTGCGAAAGCGCGGCGCGGTCAAGCGGTGCCATCACCTCGTTCTCGGCCAGCGCCATCAGGTCGGCGGCATCGACCGGGTCGCCGCGTCGCTCGGCCAGGCGTGCGCGCGGCCACTCAAGATCGGCGCGGCGGCTGTATAGCGTGTCAAGATCGTCCACCACCGCGCGCGCCTCGTCGAGCGCGCCGCCTTCCAGCGCCGCCAGTGCCCGCCGCTGCAGCCGGTCGATGCGCCCCAGCCGCAGGTAGGCCGCCGCCTCGCGCAGCGCCGCTATGACCAGCACCGCCAAAAGCGCCGCGGCCAGCGCCGCCACCGCGTACCCCAGCATCGGCGCGCGGTCCATCATTGCAGCGGCGAAATCCCATGCCGCGGTCGCCAGCGCCGCGCCCAGAAGGGCCAGCGCGAGCCCCCAGCCCCAGCGGGCCAAACGCGAGGGCCGCCGCGCCGCCAGCCGGGCGGCGCGCTGCATCGCCGCGCCCTGCGGGGCCGCGCCTGGTGCGTCGTCGGGTACCGGCGGGGCGTTTTCGGGGCCGGGGGCGTCGCCATCTTCGGCCAGGTCCAGAATGACGGGTCCGTTGGTCATAGCTTGTCACCGATCAGGAATTCGGCGGCGCGGTCGAGCCGGATATGGGGCGGCCCGTCGCCGGGTTTGAGAGACAGCGGCGCCGGGGCGAAACGCATCACGTCATATTGCGCGTCGAGCCAGCGTTCTGCCCCCGAGCGCGCGGGCGACAGCAGTTGCGCCGGGTCTTCGGGCAGTTCGCCGGGGTAGAGCGCAACGCGTCGCGTGCCGCCCTGCAACACGCCGCGCACGCAGTTCAGGCGCTGGCCGTCATGGGCGATGGTATCTTCGACGGTGGCGCGCAAGGCGGCGATGGCCATCGCTTCGGTTCGGGCGCCGGCGAATTCTGCCCGGTCGCGTGCGTCGCGGGTGAGCGCCTGCATGATGGCGCGCAGACGCGGGTGCTGGTCGTGGTGCAGGTGGTCAGCGCGCGTGGCCGCGAAAAGGATGCGATCCACCCGTCGGCCGCGCAGCAGCCGCGCCAGGGCCGTGTTCGCCCCTGGGCGGAAGACGGTCAGGATATCCGCCATGGTGCGGCGCAGGTCTTCGACGGCGGCGGGGCCGTCATGGATCGCCTGCAGCGCGTCGATCAGCACCACCTGCCGGTCGATCCGGGACAGGTGATCGCGGAAGAACGGCTTGACCACTTTCGCCTTGTAGCTTTCGAAGCGGCGCTCCATTTCGCGATGCAGCGTGCCGCGCCGCGAGGGCGAAGCCACCGGGAGCGGCGCGAAGGTCAGCACCGGCGAGCCCTCCAGGTCGCCGGGCAGCAGGAAGCGCCCCGGCGGGATGCAGTCGTAGGCGCCACTGTCGCGCGCGCGGCCCAGATAGCAAGTGAAGCGCCCCGCCAGGTCTTGCGCCAGCGTCTCGTCATGGGGCGCGTCGGGGTCGGCGGCGCGCGCGCGCTCCATGAACCCTTGCGCATCGGCGCGCTTGTCCAGACGGCTTAGCGTGTCCTGCGCCCAGGACTGGTAGCTTTGGTCGAGTAGCGCCAGGTCCATCAGCCATTCGCCGGGGTAGTCGACGATGTCCAGGTGCACGGTGCGCGGCCCCGGCAGTCCGGCCAGAAACCCCGCCGGCCGCACCCTGAGCGACAGCCGCAATTGCGAGATCGCGCGCGTGCTTTCGGGCCAGTGCGGCGTCGGGCCGGTCATCGCGGCGAGGTGCGATTCAAAGTCGAAGCGCGGCACGGTATCGTCGGGCTGCGGTTGCAGGTAGGCGGCAACGATGCGCCCTTCGGCCGCGGCGCGCAGCCCGGGCATGCGGCCACGATCCAGCAGGTTGGCCACCAGCGAGGTGATGAACACCGTCTTGCCTGCCCGCGACAGCCCGGTGACGCCCAGCCGGACCACCGGTTCGAACAGCGCGCCGGTCACCGCGTCGCCCATGCCTTCGATCCGGCGCGAGATATCGTCGGCGATGTCGAGGAAATTCAAACCCTGCGTCCTCCGCGCCTGCTGCATTCGTGTGCAGAGATAGACATTGCGCAGCCGCTTTACCAGCGGGGCAGGGCGGATGCTGCCCGGCGATTGAATTCATGTATTTGCATATCACAGGCGCCGTCGCTATCGTCGGGATCGAGCGAACGCCCGGTCTTGGGCGGGCAGGCGGATCAGGGGGGACATGATTTGAGACATGCAATGCTGGCGGCTCTGGTCGCCGTGGTGCCAGTGCCATTGCTGGCCGATGTGCTCGAGGTGCAGGACGTGGCCGACGGCGTCTGGGCGCTGGTCGGGCCGATGGAACAGCGCGACCCAGAGAACCTTGGCAACAACGCCACCTTCGGCGTGGTCGAAACCGACGCCGGCGTCGTGCTGATCGACCCGGGCGGGTCGTGGAAGGGCGCGGCGATGATCGACGCTGTCATCGACACGATCACCGACAAACCCGTCGAATACGTCATCGACACCGGCGGGCAGGATCACCGCTGGCTCGGCAACGGTTACTGGCAGGCGCAGGGCGCGACCGTGATCGCGTCCGAGGCGGCGGTTGCCGATCACAGGGATCGCGGCTCGATGCAGATGACGGCGCTATCGAATTTCCTTGGCGACAAGCTTGAGGGGACGGAGCCATCTTACGCCGATGTTACCTTCGAGACGGACTACAAGCTGGAACTCGGGGGGCTGACCTTTGAAATCATGCATCGGGGGCAGGCCCACACGCCGGGCGACAGTTTTGTCTGGGTGCCTGCGCGCGACGTGATGTTCACCGGCGATATCGTCTATGTCGAACGCATCCTCGGTGTCGGCGGGCAGTCGAACGTGCGTAGCTGGATCGGCGCGTTCGAGGCGATGGCGGCATTCGACCCGGCCCATGTCGTGCCCGGCCACGGCCATGCCACAGACCTGGCGCGGGCGCGGGCCGATACCCATGATTACCTGGTCAACCTGCGTACCCGGATCGGGGCCTTGATCGACGCGGGCGGCGACATCCTGGAGGCACCCGGGATCGACCAGTCGAACTGGGCTTACCTCAAGCAATTCGACAGCCTCGCCGGGCGCAACGCCCAGACCACCTATCAACAGATGGAGTGGGAATAGCCCGCCACACGATCCGGAAAACACGTCAGGGCCGCGGGTGACTTGCCCGCGGTTTTCCTTTGCTTCGCGCGATATTTCAATTATCCATGAAATATGGAATCTATGATTCTCGATCGTCTCACCGTGTTGGGCCATGCCGGGCGCATGGCGGTGTTCCGGTTGTTGGTGCGGCGCCTTCCGGGCGCTGTCGCCGCCGGCGAGATCGGGCGCGCGCTGGGCATCAAGCCCTCGACGTTGTCGGTCTACCTGTCGGCCCTCTTGCAGGTGGGGCTTGTCAGCCAGCGGCGCGCGGGCACGTCGCTGCTTTACCGTGCCGAGACGGGCGCGGCGACCGAGATCATGGAATTCCTGTTCGACGATTGCTGCCGTGGGCGCGCCGAGATGTGCGCGCCTTTCCCCAACCCCCACAGCCCGAAGGCCACCGCCATGACCGACAGGAAATACAACGTGCTGTTCATCTGTTCGGGCAATTCCGCCCGTTCCATTTTCGCCGAGACGCTGCTGCGCGACATCGCCGAGGACAGGTTCACCGCCTGGTCGGCCGGTACCCGGCCACAATCCGAACTCAACCCGTTCGCGCTCGAGGTGCTCGGGGCCAAGGGGCATGACGTGTCGGGCCTGCGCGCCAAGAACGTGACCGAGTTCCAGGGCGACGACGCGCCGGTGATGGATTTCGTCTTTACCGTCTGCGACCAGGCCGCCAACGAGGAGTGCCCGGCATGGGAAGGGCAGCCGGTCACCGGCCACTGGGGCATACCCGACCCCGTCAAGGCCGAGGGTACAGACGCCGAGAAGGCGTTGGCCTTCCAGCAGGCCTATGGCGCCCTGCGCAATCGTATCATCGCCTTCACGGCGCTACCGTTCGATGCGCTTGACCGTATTTCGCTGCAAAAGGCGGTCGATGACCTGGCTGGCGAAACCCCCGAGGTGGCCCGATGACCACTTATGCCATCAATGGCCTCGGACGGATCGGCAAGCTGGCGCTACGCCCGCTTCTGGAACGCGGCGCGCATGTCGCCTGGATCAACGACGCCGTGGGCGATGCGGCCATGCACGCGCATCTGCTGGAGTTCGACACCGTGCATGGGCGTTGGGATGCGGAGTTTGGCCACGACGCCGACAGCGTCACCATCGACGGGGTGCGCCTGCCGTTCATCGGCACGCGCGATCTGGCCGATCTGCCGCTGGAGGGTGTCGATGTGGTGATCGACTGCACAGGCGTGTTCAAGTCCGAGGCTAAGCTGAAGCCATATCTCGATGCCGGCGTGAAAAAGGTCGTCGTCTCGGCCCCGGTCAAGGACGGGCCGACGGCCAACATCGTCTATGGCGTGAACCACGGTACCTATGATCCGGCGGCGCATGACATCGTGACGGCGGCAAGCTGTACCACCAACTGTCTCGCGCCCGTCGTCAAGGTGCTGCTCGAGGGGGTCGGGATCAGGCATGGCTCGATCACCACGATCCACGACGTGACCAACACGCAGACCATCGTCGACCGCCCGGCGAAGGATCTGCGCCGCGCGCGCTCGGCCCTCAACAGCATGATCCCCACGACCACCGGCAGCGCCACGGCGATCACCCTGATCTACCCCGAACTGACCGGCAAGCTGAACGGCCACGCGGTGCGGGTGCCGGTGCTCAATGCGTCGATTACCGATTGCGTGTTCGAGGTCGCGCGCGAGACCACCGCCGAAGAGGTCAACGCGCTTTTCGAGGCGGCCGCCAAGGGGCCGCTCAAGGGCATCCTCGGCTACGAGACGCGGCCACTGGTCAGCGCGGACTACGAGGGCGACACCCGCTCTGCCATCATCGACGCACCCTCGACCATGGTCGTGGGTGGCACGCAGGTGAAGGTTTACGCCTGGTACGACAACGAGATGGGCTATGCCCACCGGCTGGTCGACGTGGCATTCATGGTCGGGGCGTCGCTGTGAGCGCAGCGCGCCCCGAAGGATTGTCCGCCTACATCGCCGTCACGGCGGCCTACTGGGCGTTTATGCTGACCGATGGCGCGCTGCGGATGCTGGTGCTGCTGCATTTTCACACGCTGGGCTTTACCCCGGTGCAACTGGCCTACCTGTTCGTTCTCTACGAGGTCGCGGGGATGATCACCAACCTGTCGGCCGGGTGGATCGCGGCACGGTTTGGCCTGACCTCGACGCTTTACACCGGGCTGGGGCTGCAGGTGGTGGCGCTGATTGCGCTGGCACAGCTTGATCCGGGCTGGGCCATCGGCCTGTCGGTGGTCTACGTGATGACGGTTCAGGGCGCTTCGGGCGTGGCCAAGGATCTGGCCAAGATGTCGTCGAAATCGGCGGTCAAACTGTTGGCGCCCAGGGAAGATGGCGGGCTGTTTCGCTGGGTTGCGGCGCTGACGGGGTCCAAGAACGCGGTCAAGGGCGTGGGCTTTCTGCTGGGCGCGGCGCTGCTCGCCGGGGTCGGCTTCGTCTGGGCGGTACTGGGTATGGCAATGGTGCTGGCGGCGATCCTCGTGGCGGTGGTGCTGGCCATGCCGCCCGGGCTGCCGCGCGGGCGCAAGGGCGCCAAGTTCTCGGAAGTGTTTTCCAAGTCCGCCAATATCAACTGGCTGTCGGGCGCGCGGGTGTTCCTGTTTGGCGCGCGCGACGTGTGGTTCGTGGTCGGCCTGCCGGTCTATTTCTACGGTGTTCTGTCCGATGGCACCGACGAGGGTAACCGCACGGCGTTCTTCATGGTGGGCGGTTTCATGGCCGCCTGGATCATCCTTTACGGGGCCGTTCAGGCGCTTGCACCGCGCCTGTTGGGCGCCGCCCGCCGCCCCGAGACGGCGCTGATTTCTGTCGCGCGCGGCTGGGCGTGGGCGCTGTTCGTCGTGCCCGCGGTGTTGTCGGTGGCCGCGTTCGCGGCGCCCGGGCCGGCGCCGTGGCTGACCGGCGTGCTGGTCGCGGGGCTGCTGGCGTTCGGCGTGACTTTCGCGATCAATTCCGCGCTGCACTCCTACCTGATCCTCGCGTTCACCCGAGACGAACGGGTGACGATGGATGTGGGATTCTATTACATGGCGAACGCCGGCGGGCGGCTGCTGGGCACGCTGCTGTCGGGGCTGACATACCAAGCGGGCGGGCTGGCGCTGATGCTGGCGACGGCGGCGGCAATGGTTGCGGCCTCGGCGCTGGCTGCGGGGCGGCTGAGCCTTCGGGACACGCACACAACGCCGGCATGAGCCCCGGCCAAGCCCGCGCCGGTACGGTCGAAAAAGAAACCTTTACAAAACCAGTATTGTAGTTATATATGACCCCATGACAACCAGTAGCCCCCATGCCCGCGCGCTAGCCGCCCTTGGCCACGATGCCCGGCTTGCGATCTTCCGCCTTCTGGTGAAGGCGGGCGAGGACGGCTTGCGCGTTGGCGAAATCGGCGAACACCTCGGGCTGGCGCCCTCGACACTGGCGCACCATCTCTCGACGCTCGTGGACGCGGGGCTCGTGGTGCAGGAAAAGCAGGGCCGCGAAGTATTCAACAAGGCCGATTACCCGGCGATGCAGCGGGTGATCGGCTTTCTGACATCGGAGTGCTGCGTTGGCCTCGATCTGGGCCGGTCCGGGGACGCGGCCTGACTTCCACCCCTTTTTTGCCCCATAGAAACTAGAAAACCGGAGATTTAGAAATGACAGATGCCACGCAGACCCCGTCGCGCCCGGGCGCATTCCTGCGAACGCTGTGGCGCGACCATCGCGTCTGGTTGGCCTCGGCACTGATCCTGGCCGTGGTGGCGGTGTTCGACATCGACCAGGCCGGGGCGAGCCTGCGCTTCACGGCTGAATCGCTGTTGCACACGGCGCCGTTCCTGATCCTGTCGATCGTGGTGGCGTCCTGGGCGGTGGCGACCGGGGCCGACAACCTGATCGCACGAGCCTTTACCGGGGCACCGGCGGTGATGATCGGGCTCGCCGCGCTGGCGGGCGGGCTGTCGCCATTCTGTTCGTGCGGGGTAATCCCGCTCATCGCCGCCCTGCTGGCCATGGGTGTGCCGCTGTCGGCGGTGATGGCGTTCTGGCTGGCTTCCCCGGTGATGGACCCGTCGATGTTCGTGCTCACCACCGGGGTGCTGGGGCTGGAGTTCGCCATCGCCAAGACGCTGGCGGCCGTGGGGCTGGGCCTTTTCGGCGGCTGGACGGTGCATTTTCTGGGCCGGGCCGGCGGGCTGTCGGAGCCGTTGCGCGAGGGCATCGGCGATGGCGGTTGCGGCGGCGGCAAGGTGCGCGCGCCCAAGCCGGTGGTCTGGCGCTTCTGGCAGCACGCCGACCGGCGCGCCAGGTTCGGCCGCGAAGCTTTGAGCGTGACGCTGTTCCTGGCCAAGTGGCTGACGTTGGCCTTCCTGCTGGAAAGCCTGATGCTGGCCTTCGTGCCGGCCGAGACGGTGACCGCGGTGCTGGGTGGCACGGGGCTGGCGCCGATTGCGCTGGGCACCCTGGTGGGGGTGCCGGCCTACCTCAACGGCTATGCCGCGCTGCCGCTGGTTGGCGGGTTGATCGAGCAGGGCATGGCACATGGCGCGGGACTCGCGTTTCTCGTCGCCGGGGGCGTGACATCGCTACCTGCTGCCATCGCCGTCTGGGCCCTGGTCAAGCCGCGCGTCTTCATGCTGTACCTCGCGCTGTCGCTATCGGGCGCCTTCGCCGCGGGGTTGCTGTTCCAGCTCTGGACGCTGTCCTGAACCGGGGCGACGGCATTGCACGCCCGCCCGCCCGCATGCACGCCCACCCACGCGGCGCGCCGGATCGGCTCCGGCGCGCCGTCGTCATCTGCCGGCGCGGTCGCGGGTTTCCTCGACGCTGACCCCATTCGTAGCCGGTGATCATCGCCTTGAGGTAGGCGGTGACCGTTTCGCCGGTGGTGGCCATGTAGACATGGATCACCACGAGAATCGCCATCGCATAGGTCACCACGACATGCAGCCAGGCCACCGTCGCCAGGTCGAACCCGGTGACGTTAATGGTCAGGTAAAGCACCCCGGTGGCCCGGATCGCCGGGTTGGAGAACCATCCGCACTCAGGGCTGAAATGGCGCTCGCCCCGCGAGTTCATCGCAGCTCAAAACGCAACCGCCTGAGTGTCCGGTGAAATGGGGGCAAGATCAGAGAGCTTGACCTATGAATCTGTGTTTAGTTGGGCTCGAGCTGACGAAGGTTAATTTATGCCGGTTTCTCGCGGTGACCGAATGTCGATGGACTGTGCTGAATGAGCAGTGAGTTGCAAAACCGGAACTATCCGCTGCTCTACCAGCGATAGCCGACCGTGAGCGACCCGCCGGCGTCTTGCGACGTACCGGAGTATTCCGCATTGATCGCCCCATCAATGTACACGCCGTTTGAAGCGGTCCACTCGGCGTTTGCCGCCAATAACAGGGAATCTCTGTCAACGGTCGCCCCGGACACGGGAAACGTCACGCCGGGGGTGGTCAGCAGCGATCTATCGCTCGGTTCATTCGACGCGAACTCATGCGCCCAGGCCGCGCGGAACCCAAACGCCGCCGTTCCGCGTTCGTCACGGGCTGTGGACCACTGCATCTCTACGCCCAGTTCACTGCGAAGCGATGTTGTGGTGTGTTTTTCAAAGCGCAGCGCATAGCTTGATGAGCCCGACACGGCCTTCTCTGAATAGGCTGAGATTGTGGTGGACTGCGCGCGCAGACCCGCAAACGGCGTGAAGATTCCCATGTGGTAGCCCGCTTCGACATGCGCCGCTGTGGTGTTCCCCGTCGTCTCGCCGATAAGCCGGTCAGTTCCTGCGATCGTCACCGTGCGGTCGGTGGTGATGTCGCTGTCCCCGTAGGCCAAGGTGCCTTCCACGTATGCCCGTTCAGACGAAGCACGTCCACGAAACGCAACAAAAACCGTGTCGCTGGTGCCGGATCCGAACCCATTGCTCAGAGCGAAATCAGCCTCATTGACGGACACCGCGATGCCGAAATCCAGATTGTTGTTCGGCCAGAAATTCAGGCCTGCGGCAAACCCGCTGTTATCCGATGTTCGCTTGTGCTGACCAATGCTGGCGTTACCATCGGTCACGCTGTGAGAGCCGTAGCCAGACACCCAAGCGTCCCAGGGACGCAACTGGGGGACCAAAGGCGTCGAATATGCCAGCGGTTGCGCGGCCCGGGTCGGTTCATCCGATCCATACTTCCCATACTTCCCACCAGTGGCGACCTCATCGCGCACCACCAGACCTGCCGGAACCCCCTCATCGCGTGGAGGGCGCGCAACCTGAACGCGCCGATTGCGACCTGATCTCGTAACCACGTCAAGGAACGCATCCATAGACTGCGTCTGCATCGGGGCTATCCCAGTCGACACCTCTCCGGAGATCTGAGCGAGACTTGCGGCCAATTCTTCTGGTGTCTGAGTGGCTGCGAGAATGGCAATCCCGATTGGCAGCACGCCACCATCTGCCACATAATCCGACAAGGTTTCGGCAATGGCGCGCTCGGCTTCTGTAAGCAGCGACTCGTCGATGGCATCATCAAGGTCCGGCGCCGCCAAGGTGCAAATCCCGATGGTATTGGTGTCAAGCGTCACCGATCCATTGCGCGCGTAGACGGCACCGCAGCCGAGCGTGGCAGACGTGTTCATTGTGGCACTGGTCAGCGCCACAATCTGGCCCACCAAGTCGGCCGACGTATCCAGAGTCGCGGAACTGCCGATCCGATAGAACACGTTGCCACCCTGTGCCCCGTTCTGGAGCAACACGTTGGCGCCGCTTCCTGCCGTCAGCGTTGATCCGATATTGAAGATGAAAACCGCATTCGGATCGCCGCCACCATCGAGCGTCAATGTCTTACCCGCCGAAATCAACGCCGATGTGTCAAAATTGTAGACGCCTGGAGACAGCGTCATGCCGCCAAGGTCCTGCCCTGTCAAATTGCCCCCAGGTGAGGTCGGACGTCCTGCCAGCGCGTTGTAAAGCGTGGTCAGATCATCCTGGACACGCACGGCCACGGCATCGCCGATGAACGCGTCTCCGGTCTGCGTCACGCTGGCCGAGCCGGTGTAAGAGGTCCCCGGGCTGACCGCGATGTTGCCATTGATCGTGGTGGGGCCGGTGTTGGTCAGCGACTGGCCGGCAATCACGGCGAAACTTTGCAAATCTTGCGCGGCGCCCTCGCCGACTTGGGCCATGCTCAGGGCGGCTGCGGCAAGCACAGAACCGCCAACCTTACGGATTGAATTGGACCTTGAGCACCGTCTCCTAACGCCGCGATCGTCTACCATCTTGCGCCACTCTTTACTACCCGACAAACCCCAAGTGGTCTGCCTTCTGACGTCAATGTCGCATGATTCAGCCGGCGAGGCAATTTTTCCCTGCACCGAGCGCCGTCTGCGGTCGCGCCAACGGCTGAAACTGGGCGGATCGGGCCACGAACCCGCATCTTCTCGGCTTGGTGGCGACGTTTTTCAGCGCGGCGGACAGACCTGTCCCGCCGTTTTCGTTCAGTTTGGGTCTGGATCGCGATCACGCGCATGACGGTGGCGCTCGCAGTCGGTGAATGGCGGCGAGGATGGCGCGCACCATCGGGCCTGTGACCGCAACCTCGGCCAGCTGGAAGGTAATGGCGCGGGCGTGACGCACAACGCGGGCCCCGATCTTGATCAGCTTGAGTTGTAGGCTGGTGAGCGACCAGTCGGCCATTTCCTCGGGTAGTTCGATGCACCGCAGGAAAGTGGCCAGATTGTAGGCCAGCGCGTGCAGTTGCAGCCGGACCTCGTTGTCGCGGAACCGCCTGCACGACAGCCGTGTCCAGTGGAAGGCGTATTTGCCTTCCTTGATGTGCTGCTCGGCCGTGCCGCGCTGGTTGTAGAACCGCATCACCCAATCCGGCTCCATCGGCAGGTTGCTGACGATGAAGCCGACCTTGGGGAACAGTTCGCCCGGATGCCACTCGATCTTGGCAATCACGCGGCGTGGCTTGTCCCAGCTCTGCGCCTGATACTGGAAGTCCTCGTAGAACCGCTTCACCTTGGTCTTTGACGGCCGCCCAACGGGGCGGGTCAACTGATGTGCGATCTTCTCACGCAGGACGTTGTTGGCGGGTATCGTACCACATTGAAAAGGCAAAGCCGCCGTCTGCGGGCCTCGGATCCGCGGCAGCCGTAAAAGCCACCCTGCAGGGGGTTCTCATGGTTCTTGACGTTCCAATACGTTCTTTGGCCACTTCTTCCCACAAGCTCAAGGCCTTGACCGCCGCCGGGAGCCATAAGTACGGGTTTCCCTGCAATCGTTTCGGAAAAGATCGCCGGCAGAGCGGGTTTTCTTTCCGCGGGTACGATTGCAGTGCAGGCACAATTTTCGGTGTCGCCATCATTGCGGGCGGTTTGACACTTCTTGTGGATAGATCGTCCACCTGAACGGGCCATATCGCAGTTTTTGCGGAGCTGCTTCTGAACCCATCTCCCGGCAGTCACACCAGGAGATACGCAATGCCCATCAACCAGAAATACGAGCCTCCACGTGAGGAGATATGCGCAGAAGTTGGTGACGCTGCATCAGGCGGCGGTTTGAACGTGGCGGAGCCCGTCGCGGAACTCAACCCCTTCGATGATTTCGGGCAGGCGGTTTTGGCCGTCGAGTTTGCGCCATTTGCCCTGCGCCGACA
>NZ_JAGXFK010000047.1 GCF_024637375.1 Sediminimonas sp.
GCCGGCGGGCACCACGCGCGGCTTCAATGAGGCCGAGTTCCGCCGCATCGGCCAGTGGATCACCGAGGTCGTCGATGGCCTGGCCGCCAACGGCCCCGACGCCAACACCGAAACCGAGGCCCGCATCCGCGACGACGTCCGAAAGATGTGCGAAAAATTCCCGATATACAGCAACTTGTAACACATCACACCCCGCGGCAGCAGGTGCTGGCCATGCGGACGCCGAAGCAGTAGACGGGACACATGCTGAACTTTGCGACATATGGCGATCAAACCGATTCGCCGACCCTTCTGCTTGCACACGGCCTGTTCGGGGCCGGCCGCAACTGGGGGGCGCTGGCGCGCAAGCTGTCGGACCTGCGCCGGGTAGTCACCGTGGACATGCGCAACCATGGCGACAGCCCGTGGTATGATTCACATGACTACAAGGACCTGGCAGGCGACCTGGCCGAGGTGATCGGCTCCCTCGATCAGCCGGTCGATGTGCTGGGCCACTCCATGGGCGGCAAGGCAGCGATGGCGCTGGCGCTGATGCATCCAGAGCTGGTGAATCGCCTGATCGTGGCAGATATCGCGCCCGTGCCCTACGAGCACAGCCAGATGCAGTATATCGACGCGATGAAGGCGGTTGATCTGACTCGCGTCACCAACCGCTCCGAGGCCGAGGCGCAGCTTGCGGCGAAGATCGAGACGCCGGAATTGGCGGGGTTCTTCGCCCAATCCATTAACGTGAAAAAGAAAGAGTGGCGCCTCAACCTTGACGTTCTGGCCCGCGAGATGCCCCGGATCCTGTCCTTCCCGCAAGATCTGACCGGCCCCTATCGTGGCCCGGCATTATTCTTGTCGGGGGCGGAGTCGGATTACGTCAAACGGGAATACCGACCTGAAATAAAACGGCTATTCCCGTCCGCGCAATTCGCCGCGATCCCCGGCGCGGGGCATTGGCTGCACGCCGAAAAACCGCGCGAATTCGAGGCCGCGGTGCGCGTCTGGCTGGATCGCGAGGCCAGCGACGCACAATAATCGGACGCCGCCCCGTGACCTACCGTCCATACGGGCCGAACGCACGTTTCGCGCACTGAATTCTTCTGGCGAGATATACCCCCACCGATGTCGGCAAGGCGCGTCGCTGACGGCGTAAGGGCGCTAAATACGGGCGGCGGCGGCCCCAACGGGGACCCCTCCCATCAACCGCCACCGCCCGACCCGCGGCGCGCCCTGAGGCGCGGCGGGAACCTGGGCCGGCCTGCCTCAGCTATCCGAGGTGATCGCCCGCGCCACCGCCCACGATACCGGCATCGCGATGACCGCGCCGACACCCACGGCAATCAGGATCGGGTTGAGCGTGTCATACCCTGCCACCAGGGCTGCGACCATGAACGACCCCGCAAGGGTCACCCCGGCAAAAAGGTAAACCAGCAAAGCGACTTTCAGCATATTATCATCCCTCGTCATCGGGCACCGACCCCATCGGCGTGCGCCGTTCACTTTGGCCGAATCTATCGCAGGGCCGCGGCGCGGTCCTTGATCTGGGTCAGATCGGCGCGCCAAACCCCTTTTCGCCGGCGCGGTTATCGGCTAGCTGGCGCTCATGCCCCGCTATGCGCTCAGGATCGAATACAACGGCGGCCCGTTCCGCGGCTGGCAGCGCCAGCGTGCCCTGCCCACGGTCCAGGGTGCGGTCGAGACGGCGCTGAGGCGGCTGGAGCCCGACATTCCCGGCATCGGCGCGGCGGGGCGCACCGATACCGGGGTGCACGCGCTGGGCCAGGTGGCGCATTGCGACCTGGTGCGCGATTGGGCACCGTTCCGGCTGATGGAGGCACTCAATTTCCACCTGAAAGCCGAGCCGGTGGCGGTGACCGCCTGTGCGCACGCAGCCGACGACTGGCACGCGCGGTTCTCGGCCACGCACCGGCGCTACCTGTTCCGAATGCTGGTGCGGCGCGCGCCGGCCTCGCTTGAATCGGGGTTGGTCTGGCAGGTACGCCGAGACCTGGACGTGGACGCGATGCGCGCCGGCGCTGCGCACCTGGTCGGGCATCATGATTTCACCACTTTCCGCTCGACCGTCTGCCAGGCGAAAAGCCCGGTCAAGACGCTCGACATGCTGGAAATCGAAGAGGCGCGCGGCCTCTCGGGCCACGAGTTGCGCTTTCACCTCAAGGCGCGGTCGTTCCTCCACAACCAGGTGCGCAGCATCGTCGGCACCCTGGAACGCGTCGGCGTCGGCGCCTGGCATCCTGACGACGTGCACGCGGCCCTCGACGCACGCGACCGCGCCGCCTGCGGGCCCGTGTGCCCGCCGCAGGGGCTGTACCTGGCCGAGGTGGGATACCCGCAAGACCCGTTCGCCGGCGCCTGAGGCAACCAGCAACGCCCGCGCGTCACTTGCGGCGCAGGCGGATCACCACGTCGACGCTGGCGATCTCGGCCCCTTCGGGCGCGCCGGGCAGTGCCGCGATCTGCAACTCGTCGGCAGGCGCATCGCACAGCACGCCGGTGTCTTCCCAGAAGAAATGCGGGTGATCATGGGTGTTGGTGTCGAAATAGCTGCGTGTACCGTCGACGGTGACTTCCTGCATCAGCCCGGCGCCGCAGAATGCGCGCAGCGTGTTGTAGACAGTCGCCATCGAAACGTTGGCGCGCTGGTCGCTGGCGGCGGTGAACAGGCTTTCCGCGGTGACGTGGCGGTCCTGCCCGTCGCCGACCAGCAGTGCGGCCAGCGTCAGGCGCTGCCGCGTCGGGCGCAATCCGCCACGGGCCAGCCAATTGCTGGCGCGGCGCGCGTTTTCGGCCGGGAGATTTTGCGGTTCTGCGCTCATGCTCCGCTCCTATTCCTTGAGGTGTCAATATAGGGATCGGCCCCGGGGAATTTCAAACGAAAACTCCGCCCCCTGCCCACCAAGCGGCCCGCCTGGTGGGCGTTTGGCAGGCTTGCAAGCCCGGCGCGCGCGGTGATAAGTCCCCTTGCAAGATTGCAGCCAGACATCACCACGAGGGGGCGCGCCGGCATGGCCCAGTATCCAAGCAGTTTCGACAAGGACGACCTTCTGCGCTGCGCGCGCGGCGAATTGTTCGGCGCCGGCAACGCGCAACTGCCCGAGCCGCCGATGCTGATGATGGACCGCATCACCGATATCTCGGCCGATGGTGGCAAGCACGGCAAAGGCCATGTGGTGGCCGAGTTCGACATCCACCCCGACCTGTGGTTCTTCGAGTGCCATTTTCCCGGCAACCCGATCATGCCCGGCTGTCTGGGCCTTGACGGCCTGTGGCAGCTTACCGGCTTCAACCTCGGCTGGCGCGGCTGGCAGGGGCGCGGCTATGCCCTGGGCGTGGGCGAGGTCAAGCTGACCGGCATGGTCCGCCCCGACCGCAAGATGCTGACCTATTACGTGGATTTCACCAAGGCCGTGCAGACCCGCCGCCTGACCATGGGCGTGGCCGACGGCATCGTCGAGGCCGATGGCGAGGTGATCTACCAGGTCAGCGACATGAAAGTCGCGCTGAGCGAGGGCTGAGCGCGCACCCGCTCCATTGTCTGCCATGCCGGATGGAGCGGGCGTTCGCAGCGGTTGCCAAGCCGCGCATCGCCGCGCCGGTATCCGCGCACGGCGCGGCTCCGCTAACCGCTTGCCCCATCTCCGGCGCTGTCCTACACAGGATGCAGCCAGACAAAGGGAGGCAAATATGCGGCGTGTCGTCGTCACCGGTCTCGGGATCGTGTCCCCCATCGGAAACTCGGCCGCGGAGGTGACCGCGGCGCTCAGGGCGGGTCGCTCGGGCATCGAGGCGGTGCCCGATATGGCCGAACACGGCTTTCGCAGCCAGGTGGCCGGGACCCTCAAGATCGAAGTGCGCGAACACGTCGACAAGCGCACGCTGCGGTTCATGGGGCCGGGCGCGGCTTATGCCCATATCGCCATGGGCCAGGCGATCGCCGACGCGGGGCTGGAAGAGGCCGACATCGTCAACCCGCGCACCGGGCTGGTGGCCGGGTCGGGCGGGCCGTCGACATCGGCCATGCTGGCCGCGCACCAGACGGTGCTGGAAAAGGGCAGCCCCAAGCGCATCGGCCCCTTCGCGGTGCCCAAGTGCATGTCATCCACGATCAGCGCCAACCTGTCCACCGCCTACCGGATCAAGGGTATCAACTATTCCATCACCTCGGCCTGTTCGACCTCACTGCACTGCATCGGCAACGCGGCCGAGCAGATCATGATGGGCAAGCAGGACGTGATGTTCGCCGGCGGCGGCGAGGAACTCGACTGGACGCTGTCGTGCCTCTTTGACGCCATGGGCGCGATGAGCGCGAAATACAACGACACCCCCGAGCGCGCCAGCCGTGCTTTTGACGCCGACCGCGACGGGTTCGTCATCGCCGGGGGCGGCGGCATCGTGGTGCTCGAGGATCTCGACCACGCCCGCGCCCGCGGCGCGAAGATATATGCCGAGGTGACGGGTTATGCCGCCACCAGCGACGGTCACGACATGGTCGCCCCCTCGGGCGAGGGCGGCGAGCGCGCCATGCGCCTGGCGCTGGACACGCTGCCCGAGGGCCGCAAGGTGAGCTATATCAACGCCCACGGCACCTCGACGCCGGTGGGCGACGTGGGCGAAGTCGAGGCGGTGCGCCGCGTCTTCGGCGAGGGCGCCACGCCGCCGATCAGCTCGACCAAGTCGATGACCGGCCACAGCCAGGGCGCCACCGGCGCGCAGGAGGCGATCTATTGCCTGGTGATGCTCGACCACGATTTCATCGCGCCCTCGATCAACGTCGAAACCCTCGACCCGGCGATCAACGAAGGCGAAATCGCAACCGCCCGCATCGACGATGCCGGGCTGGATACGGTAATGACCAACAGCTTCGGCTTCGGCGGCACGAACGGGTCGATGCTGCTGTCCAGGTTTCAGGAGTAACGGCGCATGGGCGGAGTAATGGATGGCAAGCGCGGCCTGATCATGGGCGTCGCCAACGACCGCTCGATCGCATGGGGTATCGCGCGCGCCATGGCCGCAGCCGGCGCCGAACTGGCATTCACCTACCAGGGCGAGGCGTTCGGCAAGCGGCTTGAGCCGCTGGCGGCCTCTGTCGGGTCGGACCTGCTGATGGATGCCGACGTGACCGACGACGCCTCGCTCAACGCGGCGTTTGACACGCTGGCGGCGCGCTGGCCGACGATTGATTTCGTCGTCCATGCCATCGCCTATTCCGACAAGTCGGAACTGACCGGCCGCTTCGTCAACACCAGCCGCGCCAATTTCCGCACCTCGCTGGAAATCTCGGCCTATTCCTTCATCGACGTGGCTCGCCGGGCGCACCCGCTGATGAAGGACAACGGCGGCACCCTGCTGACGCTGACCTACCAGGGATCGAACCGCGTGACCCCGTTCTACAACGTGATGGGCGTGGCCAAGGCGGCGCTGGAATCGGCAACGCGCTACCTGGCCAACGATCTGGGCCGCGACGGCATCCGGGTGAACGCGATCTCGCCGGGGCCGATGAAGACGCTGGCCGGCGCCGCCATCGGGGGCGCGCGCAAGACCTACAAGCACACCGACCAGAACGCGCCGCTGGGCGGCAATGCCACGCTCGAGGCCGTGGGCGGCACTGCGGTCTACCTAGCCTCGGACGCTGGCGCCTGCACCACCGGCGAAATACTCCGCGTCGATGGGGGCTACCATATCCTGGGCATGCCGCAGGCCGATAACATCTGACCCGCCACTCCGCAGGCGCGCCCCGCTTCATCTTTCCCGAAATACTCCCGCCGGAGGCATCCGACGCCAGCACCGCACGGCACCGGCGCAGGGCGCCCCGGCTCAGCGTTTGCGGTCGCGGCGCGAACTCATCGGCTGGAAGGCGACGCCGACATGGGCTTCGCAATAGGGCTTGCCCGATTGCACCGGCAGGCCGCAGAACCAGAAATCGTCGGTCGCCGGATCGCCGACGGGCCATTTGCAGGTCCGCTCGGTCAGCTCCATCAGCGTCAGGCGGCGGGCCTTCTTCTCGATCTCGCTGACCTTGGCAAGCGCCTCGGGGCTGATCTCGTTGGCCGAGGGCTGCGGCGGCAACGGCTGCCCGGCGGGGATGATCGCCTTGCGGCCCTGCGGTGCCGGCGCCTCGGCGGCGGGCGCCTCCGGCCCCTCCGCGGCGGGCGCGGCCGTGGGCC
>NZ_JAGXFK010000048.1 GCF_024637375.1 Sediminimonas sp.
ATCCGGTCACGCGGGGTCAGGCCCATGTCGGCGTCGACGCTCACCGCGCCCAGCACCGTGTCGGAGAAATGCGCGGCGTCGATCTGCACGTTGTCGCGCGGCGACAGCGTGCCGGCGGCGCCGGTGTGCGGGGTCATGGCCGAGGCGGCGGTGCTCAGGCCAAGGGCGGCGGTCAGGGCGATCAGTGCGGTTTTCATGGCTCGTTCCTTTCGAGTTCAGGTTCAGGATCGGTTTCGATCTGCACCCAAGATGGCCGCCGCCGCCGGGGGATTCAAAACACGTCCGTTCACCGCCGCGTGCCTGGCCGCGAGCGCCCCGCGCCCGGCCGCGCCGCGGGCGCGGAACCCGGATTAATATAACGCAATGTCAGATAGTTATACGACACCGAAACGGTAACATCACTCACGCATCACGCGAGCGTGGCGCCCGCGTTACCGATATCGTGATCGCCCCCGCGCCGCATCGGCGCGCAAGATGGTTCAACGCTCAACAATCCCGCACAGACAGGGTGCGCGCCCGCGCGAAACGCCCATCCGGGGCGTCGCGCCGGCGCGAATCGGGCCGCGCTCAGCCGCCGCGGATCAGGTCGTCCTCTTCGCCCGCGGCCGACAGGCCCAGCGCCTCCAGCCCGTTTTCCAGATGGTCCGACATGTGCGGCGACCCCAAAAGGTAATCCGCCGTCGGCGTCGTCGCCTCGGCGGCGGCGGTTTCCAGCGCCTCGTCAAGCTCACCGGCCTCGAAACTGCCGCGCCCGATCCACATCAGCGCGACCAGGGAAATCTGCTCTTCCTCGGTCAGCCGGTCGATGAACCCGCGCAACTCGTTCTCGGCACGGTCCAGTTCGCGCGCCATGAGGATGATGTTGGCAACTTTGGTAACGCTGATATCAAGCATGGGGGGCCTCCTTGCTCCGAGTGTCGCCCCAGTTGATGCCGCTTGGCAAGGGGCGTCCTTGATCCTGAGCAAAGAGCCTCACGCAAAGAGCCGGAAATACAGCCCGTCGGGCAGGAAACGCGCCAGCCGGAACACCAGCGAGAACAGCGTCGGGAAACTGCGGGCAAATCGCTGCGGGGCGCACATCAGTTCGAACACTTCGCGTGCCGCTGCGTCCGGCTCCATCAGGAACGGCATGTGAAAGTCGTTCTTGTCGGTCAGCCGCGTGCGGATGAACCCGGGGTTGGCCAATTGCACCCGCACCGGCGTGCGGTGCAGGTCGGCGCGCAGCGTTTCGGCCAGCGACATGATGCCGGCCTTGGAGGCACCGTACCCCACCGCGCCGGGCAGGCCGCGAAACCCCGCCAGGCTACCGGTCAGCACAACGTGGCCCGCGCCGCGTGCCACCATGGCGGGCACCACCCGGCCCAGCACGCGCATCGCGCCGGTGAGGTTCACGTCGATCATCGCCGCGCCCGCCGCCGCATCCCACGCGCCGGCCTTCATCGGCGCGTAGACGCCGGCAAGGTAGATGACGCCATCCACCTCGCCAACCGCCGCGACGGCGCGCGCGACGCTATCGTCATCGCGCACGTCTACCGGCTGCACCGTGGTACGGCCGGGCAGCCGGGCGGCCAGCTCTTCCAGTCGCTCTGCGTTTCGCGCCGACACGATCACATGCACGCCCGCGCGGCTGAGGTGCTGCGCCAGGGCGGCGCCCAACCCTTCGCTGGCGCCGATCAGCCAATAGCGTTTGCCTTGCCAGTCGGTCATGGGTTTCCTCGATACATCATTCCGTGCCCCGGATGCCGGGCACCCGTTCGCGCCGACCACCGTTGAGGCGTGTCAATCCGCTCCGGTGGACCTATATTCATGGCGTGGAAAGAAAAGGTGCAACCGAATGCCAAAATACGACCGCAACCCCGACGTGGTAGCCGCGCTGAGCCCCGAGCAATACCGCGTCACCCAGGAAAACGGCACCGAACGCCCCGGCACGGGCGAATTGCTGCACAACACCGAGCCGGGAATATACGTCGATGTCGTCTCGGGCGAGCCGCTGTTCGCCTCGTCGGCCAAGTACGATGCAGGCTGCGGCTGGCCCAGCTTTACCAAGCCGATCGAACCTGCCCATATCCGCGAGCTGCGCGACACCAGCCTTGGCATGGCGCGCACCGAGGTGCGCAGCACCCATGGCGACAGCCACCTTGGCCATGTCTTTGCCGACGGCCCGCGCGCGGCGGGCGGCTTGCGCTACTGCATCAACTCGGCCAGCCTGCGGTTCATACATCGCGACGACATGGCGGCCGAAGGCTATGGCGAATACCTGGATCAAGTGGAGGATGTGACATGAGCGAGGAACGCGCGATCCTTGCGGGGGGCTGCTTCTGGGGCATGCAGGACCTGATCCGCAAGATGGACGGGGTGATTTCCACCCGCGTCGGCTATAGCGGCGGCGACGTGCCCAACGCGACCTACCGCAACCACGGCACCCATGCCGAGGCGATCGAGATCGTCTTCGACCCGGCGCGCATCGGCTATCGCCGGCTGCTGGAATTCTTCTTCCAGATCCACGATCCAACCACGGTCAACCGCCAGGGCAACGATGTCGGGCTGAGCTACCGATCGGCCATCTATTACACCAGCGAAGCACAGAAACAGGTGGCGCTGGATACCATCGCCGATGTCGAGGCCAGCGGCCTGTGGCCCGGCAAGGTGGTGACCGAGGTCGAACCGGCAGGTGATTTCTGGGCGGCCGAACCCGAACACCAGGATTACCTGAAACGGTTTCCGCGCGGCTATACCTGCCACTTCCCGCGCCCCGACTGGGTGTTGCCCGAACGGGTCAGGTAAACGCGAAAAGGGGCGCCCGATGCGGGCGCCCCTTGGCGTTTCGCTACGTCTGTGGCCGCTTCAGAAGCGGTAGGCCACACGCATTTGCAGGGTCGTCGCGTCGGCGTCGACGCCGGAACCGTTGAAGTTGTCGAACTCGTGGTAGAGCAATTCGCCGCCCAACGTCACGTTCTCGGCAATGAACGTCTCGTAGCCACCACCGACGAACCAGCCCGAGTCGTTGCCGAACCCGCTGGTGTTGGCGCGCGCGGCGCCGCCGGTTGCATAGACCAAGCCGCTACCGATCTCCTGGCCGACGCGGAATTTCAACCGCGCGACCGAGTCGACATCAAAGCCGCCAAGGGTGATGTCGGTTGCGTCGACATCGACGCCAACACCGAACACGGTGCTGCCGATCTGCCAATCATACCCGGCGATCAGGCCGCCGATGAGGCCGGTGTCGTCGACCCCGGCCACGTTGGTGTCGACATTGGCATAGCCAAGCTCGCCACCGATATAGCCACCTTGCCAGGTGGGGCTGTAGACCGGCGCAGGGGCGGGAACAACCGGGTCGACGGCGGCCGGCTCGGGGGAACCGGCGAAGGCCGGCACGGCCAGCAGCGCGGTCAGGCCGGCGGCTGCGAAGGTGTGTTTGAACATAGTATGTCTCCTCATGAAACGTTCGCTACTCGGAAAACCGATGGGCCAAGTCGGTCCTCGGTTATCCTCAAAATAGGCGCCGCGGCGGGGGGTTACAAATCACGATGGACTGAAATCCATGCAGGTCGGCGCCATGCCGCTCATGTGTTGCGAATTGGCAACCACCGGCTACGTAGCGAACAGCGCCGCGTACTCGTCGCGCAGCGCCTTCTTCTGAACCTTGCCCATGGTGTTGCGCGGCAGTTCCGGCGTGAACAGGCACCGTTTCGGCAACTTGTAGCGCGCCAGTTGCGGGCGCAGCGCGGCGATGATGGCGGCCTCGTTCAGGCTCGCGTCCTCGGCCACGATCACCGCGACGACCGCCTCGCCGAAATCACGGTGCGGCACGCCGATGACCGCCGATTCGCGCACGCCGGGCAGCGCGTCGATGACCTCTTCCACCTCGCGCGGGTAGACGTTGAAACCGCCCGAAATCACCATGTCCTTGGCGCGCCCGACGATGGTGATGTAGCCTTCCTCGTCCTCGGTCGCCTGGTCGCCGGTAATGAACCAGCCGTCAGCGCGCAGCTCTTCGGCTGTTTTATCCGGCATCTGCCAGTAGCCTTGAAAGACATTGGGGCCGCGCACCTCGATCACGCCGATCTCGCCTTGCGGCACCGGGGCGCCGTCCTCGCCCATGATGCGCAATTCGACGCCGGGCAGGGCAAAGCCAACGGTGCCGGGGCGGCGTTCGCCATCATAGGGGTTCGAGGTGTTCATGTTGGTTTCCGTCATGCCGTAGCGTTCCAGCACCCGGTGCCCGGTACGCGCCTCCCACTCGGAATGCGTGGACGGCAGCATCGGCGCCGAGCCCGAGATGAACAACCGCATGTTCGCCGTTGCCTCGCGGGTCAGGCGCGGGTCGTCCAGCAGACGGGTGTAGAAGGTCGGCACCCCCATCAGCGCCGTGGCGCGCGGCATGGCGTCAAGTATCGCATCGACATCGAACCGCGGCAGGAAAACCACCGAGGCGCCCGCCAGCAGCGCCACGTTGGTGGCCACGAACAGCCCGTGGGTGTGAAAGATCGGCAGCGCGTGGATCAGCACGTCGCCTTGGGTAAAGCGCCAGTAATCCACCAGCGTTTCCGAGTTCGACGCCAGGTTGGCGTGGCTGAGCATCGCACCCTTGGACCGCCCCGTGGTACCCGATGTATAAAGGATCGCCGCCAGGTCGTCGGCCCCGCGCGGCACCGCCGTGAACGGCGTGCCGGGCGCCGGGCGTGCATCGGCCAGCGTGCCGCCACCCGCCGCGTCCAGCGTCAACAGCCGCGCCGCCCCGGCCAGCGGCGCGATCTCGTCCGCGCGCGCGGGGTCGCAGACCACGACCGATGGCGTCGCGTCCCCCACGAAATAGGCCACCTCGACCCCGGTGTAGCCGGTGTTGAGCGGCAGGAACACGCCGCCGGCCATGACCGTGCCAAGGTAAAGCTCCAGCGCCGCAAGGCTCTTTTCCACCTGCACGGCGACCCGGTCGCCCGGCTGCAGCCCCGCCGCCGCCAACGCCCCCGCCATCCGCTGCGCCCCGTCGAACAGCGCGCCATGGCTCAGGTCGGTGCCGCCCGCGCCCGCACCCCGCGCAAACGGCGCGTCGGGGGCGCGGCTCGCGTGGCGGGCAAGGCGGGCGATCAGGTAGTTGTCGTCGAACATGCGTTTTCTCCGGCCGGTCCTGGTGCTGTCGGGCGCAGTGTTCGCGCGCCCGCACGGCAAGATCAAGGCCCGCGGCCGCGCGCCCGATGCGATTGACCTTCCCGCCCCCGCCGATCAGCATGGCGTCACCGCACACACGAAAGGCCCCCGCCCATGCACCCGTTCAAGGGAATCGCGCTGAAACTCGCGTCGGTGGTGATGTTCATCACCATGGCGTCGCTGATCAAGGCCACCTCCGGCCAGGTGCCGGCGGGACAGGCGGTGTTCTTTCGCTCGTTTTTCGCCATGCCGGTGATCATCGTGTGGCTGACACTGCGTGGCGATCTGCGCACCGGGCTCAAGGTGGCCTCGCCCATGGGCCATTTCTGGCGCGGTTTCGTGGGCACCGCCGCGATGGGGATGATGTTCGCCGGGCTGGGCCTTCTGCCGCTGCCCGAGGTCACCGCCATCGGCTATGCCGCGCCGTTGCTGACGGTGATCTTCGCCGCCATGTTCCTGGGCGAGTCGGTGCGCCTTTTCCGCATGGCGGCGGTGGCGCTGGGGATGATCGGGGTGCTGGTGGTGCTGGCGCCGCGGCTGACGCTGCTGGAGGGCGAAACCGTCCGCACGGGCGAGGCGGTGGGCGCCATGCTGGTGCTGACCGGCGCGATCTGCGCGGCACTGGCCCAGATATACATCCGCAAGCTGGTGCAGACGGAACAGACCTCGGCGGTGGTGTTCTACTTCTCGCTGACCTCGACGCTGCTGTCGCTGCTGACCCTGCCGTTCGGCTGGGTGGCCCCCGCCGCGCCGCTGGTCGGGTTGCTGGTGCTGGCGGGCCTGCTGGGCGGGCTGGGGCAGATATTCCTGACCTCCGCCTACCGGTTTGCCGGCGCCTCGGTGGTGGCGCCGTTCGACTATGCTTCGATGCTGTTCGCCATCGCCATCGGCTATTTCGTCTTCGGCGAAGTGCCCACCGCACCGATGCTGAGCGGCGCCGCGCTGGTGATCGCGGCCGGCGTGCTGATCATCTGGCGCGAACACGCGCTGGGCCTGCGTCGGGCGCGGGCACGGGCCGGGATGACCCCGCAGGGCTGAGACCCCGGGCGGGCGGCGGCAAAGGCGACTTGGGGCGCCTTTGCGCCCTAGTGTTCACCACCTGGCAGAAAGTTCCCAGTCTGCCCTGGTGCGCCCGCGGTTGCCCGGAGCGAGGTTCGAGAGGCCGCAATGCGGGACGAAGCGGGCGCTCGTTTTGCACCCCCAGCGCGGAATCGAGGCGCGCTTGCGCGCCGCCGCGCAGCGCCCGACCGCCCCCTCGGGCGGGCGCTTTTGCGGGCGTATCAAGCTGATGACAACGCGGATGTATTTCGCCGGCATAAAGCGCGATCCACATTCGTTGCTGCGCCCACCCGGCGGTCGGGCACCGCGCGGCACCTCAGCCGGTCGCCCAATGTCCGCTCCAGACCACGCGCCGCCAATACCGCGCCAGCCTGATCCGGCGCGTTGCGCCCTAGAAATCCAAATCCGCATAGTGCGGTGGCGGCGGAAAGCCGGGCACCTGGTCGGCCAGGATGCCACGGAAGGCCGGGCGCGACTTGATCTTGGCGTACCAGTCCCTGACCACCTCGGAGCGGTGCCAGTCCACGTCGCTGATATAGTCCAGCGCGCTGATATGCGCAGCGGCCGCGAAATCGGCCAGCGTCATCACGTCGCCGGCCAGCCAGCGCCGCCGGTCCAGCAGGCGTGCCATGTAGTCGAGGTGATACTTGATCGCCCGCGCCCCGGCCTTGACGTTGCGGCTGTCGGGAAAACCCTGCTTGGTGATCTTCTTGTTGACGCGCTCGTAAAGCAGGTTGGCGGTAACCTCGTGGTGGAACTTGTCGTCGAACCACGCCACCAGCCGACGCACCTCGTAACGGGCATCGGCGCCGCGCGGCATAAGCGCGGGGCTCGGGTTCATCTCTTCGAGGTATTCGCAGATCGGGGTGCTTTCCGACATGGTGCGCCCGTTGAGCTGCAACACCGGCACCTTGCCGGCGGGGTTGCGGCGCAGGAACTCGGCGTTCTGTTCCCAGTATCGCTCCTCGACCAGTTCGCACTCGATACGCTTTTCTGCCAGACACAGCCGCACCTTGCGGCAAAACGGGGACAAGGGAACGTGGTACAATCGGGCCATCGTCGGGGTTTGCCTCGGTCATTGGGGGCGATACCCCCTCTCAATGCCGCGTAAAGGGGCGGGTTTCAATCCTCGAAACAGGCCGCGCGGCCATCGCGCGCGATGGTGGCCGCACCATCGCGGATCGCGACCGCCCGTCGTTGCAGCGCGGTCGACGGGCGCGCCGCGCTGCGGTCTTGCGGTGCGGGCAGAACTGCGGCAAGCCGCGACGCCTGCGTGGCGTTCAGCGCCGATGCGGATATGCCGAAATAGTGCTGCGCGGCGGCCTCGACGCCGAACACGCCGGTGTCGAACTCCGCGATGTTGAGATAGACTTCCAGAATTCTGCGCTTGGACCACGCCAGTTCCACCAGCGGGGTCATCATCGCCTCCAGCGCCTTGCGCAGCCAACTGCGCCCGTGCCACAGGAAGGTGTTTTTCACCACCTGCTGGCTGATGGTCGAGGCGCCGCGCCGGCTGCCGGCCTCGATCGCGGCGCGGATCGCGCCCATGTCGAACCCCCAGTGCAGGCAGAAATCGGCATCCTCGGCGGCAACGGCGGCGCGCGCCATCACCGGCGCGATGTCGTCCCATCCGGCCCAGTCGTGGCTGACGGTGCCCAGCCGCGCCTTTTCGGTCAGCATGTAAGGCGTCGTGGGCGGGTTGATCAGCGTATAGGCCACGACCCACAGCACCACCACCGAGACCGCCAGCAACAGCCCGCGCACCAGCCCGCGCACCACCGCGCGGGGCATTGCACGCAGGCGTCCGGCCAGGCCGGGCTCGCGTTTCGCGGATTTTCTCGTGCGGCGGGCCATGGCCCAGCTATAGGGGCAGGACGTCTTCGGGAAAACCCGGTTTCCCCGCCTTCAGGGGACTCATCGCGAACAGGACCAGACCCGGACCCGGCAGTTGAACCCGTTATCCATGCAATAGTTCATCGCGCTGCTTTCGGCCAGTTCGCGGTTCTTTTCTGTGGCCCAGCCCCAGGCGCCGTTGTCGGCCACGGCGATGGCCGCGCAGGCGTTGTAGAAGGTTCGCATCTCGGTGCAGGCCCAGCCGCAGCCGTTCTGCGCGACATCGTGCGCCTGCTGCGCCGAGCGTTGCCCATGGGCATAGCCCCACGCGCCGCCTGGGCCGAACCCCACCGCACCCCAGCAATACTTGTAGCCGCATTGACCGGCCTGTGCCTGGGCCGCGCCGAGTATCAGCGTCAGCGCCGCGCCCGCAATCCATGAAAACCGCATCCTACCCCCCGGAAAAGATTCCAGTATGGACCAGTTCCGAAGAATCGCAACGCCCCCGCGCCGGCATGGGCACGGGGGGCGCAGTATTGGCGTGGTCCGGAAAAGTTACTCGGCCGGCATCGCCGCCTGTTCGTGGCTCAGCGGTGCGGACAGCTTGTCGAGCATTTCCTTGGGGCAGACCTGGATGAAATTGCCCAGTTCCAGATCCCAGTTCTGGAGGATCTCGGCCGCCTTGCGGCTGCCCGTCTCTGCGGCGTGGCGCTCGATCAGGCCCTTCAGCTCGTCATGCCAATGGTCCACCGTGACCGGGCAGGTCACGAGCGTTTCCATGTTCATCAACCGCGCCGCCGCGCCTTCGGGGTCATGGATATAGGCCATCCCGCCGGTCATGCCGGCGCCGAAATTCGCCCCGATACCGCCCAGGATCACCGCGACGCCCCCGGTCATGTATTCGCAGCCGTTCGATCCGCAGCCCTCGATCACCACGTGCGCGCCCGAGTTGCGCACCGCGAACCGCTCGCCGGCGCGGCCGGCGGCGAACAGGTAGCCGTCCGTGGCGCCATACAGCACGGTGTTGCCGATGATGGTGTTGTCCGAGGCCACCAGCGGGCTGGCCATCGGCGGGCGCACCACGATGGTGCCGCCCGACAACCCCTTGCCGACGTAATCGTTGGCGTCGCCCGACACTTCCAGCTTGAGCCCCGGCGCAGCGAAGGCGCCAAGGCTCTGCCCGGCGCTGCCCGACAGCTTGACCGTCAGGTGATCGGGTTGCAGCGCGTTGCGCATCCCGAACCGCTTGACGATATGGCTGGAAATCCGGGTGCCCACGGTGCGGTGGGTATTCTGCACCGCGTAGGACACCTGCATCTTCTCGCCATCCTCCAGGAACCGCGCCGCGTCGCGCACGATCTCGGCGTCCAGCGTGTCGGTCACCGCGTTGCGCGGCTTGTCGCGGTCATAGGTGATCTCGGCCGCGCCATCGACGGTGATCAACAGCGGATTGAGGTCGAGATCATCCAGGTGCGCGCTGCCACGGCTGACCTGTGACAGCAGATCGGCCCGCCCGATCACCTCGTCGAGCGAGCGTGCGCCCAGTTCGCTGAGGATCTCGCGCACCTCCTGCGCGTAGAAGGTGATCAGGTTGACCACCTTGTCGGCGCTGCCGGTGAACTTGTCGCGCAGGCTTTCGTCCTGGGTACACACGCCCACCGGGCAGGTGTTCGACTGGCACTGGCGAACCATGATGCAGCCCATGGCGATCAGCGCGGCGGTGCCGATGCCGTATTCCTCGGCGCCCATCATCGCCGCCATGACGATGTCGCGCCCGGTGCGCAGCCCGCCATCGGTGCGCAGCGTCACGCGGTCGCGCAGCTTGTTCATCGCCAGAACCTGGTGCGCCTCGGTCAGCCCCATCTCCCACGGCAGGCCGGCATACTTGATCGACGTCGCCGGCGAGGCGCCGGTGCCGCCGTTATGCCCCGAGATCAGGATCACGTCGGCCTTGGCCTTGGCCACCCCCGCGGCGATGGTGCCCACGCCCGAGCTTGCGACCAGCTTGACCGTCACCTTGGCACGCGGGTTGATCTGCTTGAGGTCGTAGATCAGTTGCGCCAGGTCCTCGATCGAGTAGATGTCGTGATGCGGCGGCGGCGAAATCAGCGTCACGCCCTTGGTCGAATGCCGCAGCTTGGCGATCAGGTCGGTCACCTTCATGCCCGGCAACTGCCCGCCCTCGCCGGGCTTGGCGCCCTGGGCGACCTTGATCTCCAGCTCTTCACAGGCCAGCAGGTATTCCGCCGTGACGCCGAACCGTCCCGAGGCGACCTGCTTGATCTTGGCGCTGGCGTTGTCGCCGTTGGGTTCGGGCGTGAAATCGTCGGGGCTTTCGCCGCCCTCGCCCGAATCCGACTTGGCGCCGATGCGGTTCATGGCGATCGACAGGGTGCGGTGGGCCTCCGGGCTCAGCGCGCCCAGGCTCATGCCGGGGGTGACGAACCGCTTGCGAATCGCGGTGATGCTTTCGACCTCGGCCAGCGGCACCGCCTTGCCCAGCGGCTTGAAGGCCAGCAGATCGCGCAGGTGAATGGGCGGGTTGGCCTGCATGCGCTTGGTGTACTGCTTCCACATCTGGTACGACCCGCCGTTGCACGCCGCCTGTAGCAGATGCATGGATTGCGCACCCCACGCGTGGGTCTCGCCCTTGGTGCGCGCCTTGTAGAACCCGCCGATGGGCAGCACGTCAAGGCCGCCGCGCCAGCCGGCGATGTGCACCTCTTCCACCTTGCGCTGGATGCCGCTGACGCCGATGCCGCTGATCCGGCTCAGCATGCCGGGGAAATACTCGGCGCACATGGCCCGGCTCAGGCCCACCGCCTCGAAGTTCAGCCCGCCACGATAGGACGACAGAACGCTGATCCCCATCTTGGCCATGATCTTGAGCAAGCCCTGGTCGATCGCCTCGCGGTATCGGCGCATCGCCTCGGTCAGCGTGCCTTCCAGCAGGCCGCGCCCCACCCGGTCGGCCAGGCTGTCCTCGGCCAGGTAGGCATTGACCACCGTCGCGCCGCACCCGATCAGCACCGCGAAATAGTGCGGGTCGATGCATTCGGCCGACCGCACGTTGAGCGAGCAGAACGTCCGCAGCCCCTTGCGCGTCAGGTGGCTGTGCACCGCACTGGTGGCCAGGATCATCGGCATGCCGACGCGGCTTTCCGACTGGTGCTGATCGGTCAGCACCAGGTGCCCGCTGCCCGAGCGCACGGCATCCTCGGCCTCGGCCCGGATGCGTTCCAGCGCATCGCGCAAGGCGCCCTCGCCGCCCTCGGCGGGGAAGGTGCAGTCGATCTCGTGTACCGTGGCGTTGAAATGGCCGATCAACTCGTCCCACTGCGCATTCCCCACGAAGGGGCTTTCCAGAACCAGGATCTCGGTCTGGGTGCTGGATTCGTCGAGCACGTTCTTGAGGTTGCCGAACCGCGTCTTGAGGCTCATCACGCGGAATTCGCGGATCGAATCGATCGCCGGGTTGGTCACCTGGCTGAAAGACTGGCGAAAGTAATGGCTGAGCGGGCGGTATTGCTTGGACAGCACCGCACTGGGCGTGTCGTCACCCATGCTGGCCAGTGCCTCCTTGCCGTCCTCGGCCATCGGCGCGAGAATCTGTTCCAGTTCCTCGATGCTGTAGCCGGCGGCGATCTGGCGGCGGCGCAGGTCCGCGCCGGCGTATATCGGCTTTTCGGTCAAACCCAGCAGCGGTGCGTCAAGATCCTTGATCCGGCCGACCCAGTCGCCGAAGGGCTGGCTTGCGGCCAGCTTGTTCTTGAGGTTGGTGTCATGGAACAGGCGCCCCTCGGTCATGTCCACGGCGATCATCTGCCCCGGCCCCAGCGCGCCTTTTTCGCGCACGGCGGATTCGTCCACCACCACCATGCCGGCCTCGGACCCGGCGATCAGCAGCCCGTCGCCGGTGACGACATAACGCATCGGGCGCAGCCCGTTGCGATCAAGCCCCGCGCACACCCAGCGCCCGTCGGTCATGGCCAGCGCGGCGGGGCCGTCCCATGGCTCCATCACCGCGTTGCAATAGGCATACATGTCGCGCCACGCGGGCGGCAGCTCGATCCGCTGCTTGGACCACGATTCCGGCACCAGCATCGTCTTGGCCATCGGCGCGTTGCGACCCGCCCGCACTAGCACCTCGAACACCGCATCCAGCGCCGCGGAATCGCTGGAGCCGGCGGCCACGATCGGTTTGATATCCTCGGCCATGTCGCCGAACGTCGCGCTCGCCATGCGGATCTCGTGGCTTTTCATCCAGTTGAGGTTGCCGCGCAGGGTGTTGATCTCGCCGTTATGGGCCAGCATGCGGAATGGCTGTGCCAGCCACCACTGCGGAAAGGTGTTGGTCGAATACCGCTGGTGATAGATGGCGAAGGCGCTTTCGAACCGTTCGTCCTGAAGGTCGGGGTAGAACTCGGCCACCTGCTCGGCCAGCATCATCCCCTTGTAGATGATGCTGCGGCACGACAGCGACGCGATGTACAGTTCCGGCACATGCGCGGCGGCGGCGGCCTTTTCGATCCGGCGACGGATCACGTAAAGCTCGCGCTCGAAGGTTTCCTCGTCCACGTCCTTGGTGTTGGAAATCAGGATTTGCTCGATCTCGGGGCGGGTGGCGTTGGCCTTCTCGCCCAGGCAGTCGATGCTCACCGGAACGTGCCGCCAGCCATAGATGTAATAGCCCATGCGCAGCACCTCGGTCTCCACGATGGTGCGGCAGGTCTCTTGCGCGGCAAAGTTCGACCGCGGCAGAAACACCTGCCCCACCGCCATCAGGCGCGTGGTGTCGGGTTCGTGCCCGGTGCGGCGGATCTGGTCGTAGAAGAACGGCACCGGAATCTGCACATGAATGCCGGCGCCGTCGCCGGTCTTGCCGTCGGCATCCACGGCGCCGCGGTGCCAGATCGCCTTGAGCGCGTCGATGCCCGCCTCGACCACGCTGCGCGCCGGCTTGCCGTCGATCGACACCACCAGCCCCACCCCGCACGAGGAATGCTCCTCCGCCTCGGAGTATAGGCCGTTGTCGGCCATCCACTTGCGCTTCGCCTCCTCGGCGGCGGCCCAGTTGTGATCCAGTTTCGTCATCGCGCTTTACCCTTCCTTCATCCGGTGGGTCAGGATTTCTGTCCTGTCAATGATCCTTCGGGTCGCTCAATACCGACGCGATACCGACATGATACCGACGCGGATACCGGGCTCGCCTTTCACTCCGCCGCGATGGCTTGCTGCGGCGCGTCGAGATATTCAAGAATCGCGGCGGCACTGTCGCGGCCGTCGCGGATCGCCCACACCACAAGGCTTGCACCGCGCACGATGTCGCCCACGGCGAACACCCCCGGCATGCTGGTGGCGCCGGTTTCGAACTGCGCCTTGACGGTGCCCCAGCGGGTCACGTCCAAGGCGTCGGCCTGCCACATCTCTGGCAGGTTCTCGGGTTCGAACCCCAGCGCCTTGATGACCATGTCGGCGGGTTCGGTGTAATCCGATCCCTCGATCACCTCGGGGCTGCGCCGCCCCGTCGCGTCGGGGGCGCCAAGGCGCATGCGCTGCACCACGACGCCCTCGACCGGGTTGCCGGTAAAGCCTTTCGGTGCGCTCAGCCATTCGAAGATCACGCCTTCTTCCTCGGCATTGGCGACCTCGCGCTGGCTGCCCGGCATGTTGTCGCGGTCGCGGCGGTACAGGCACTTGACGCTTTGCGCCCCCTGCCGGATGGCGGTGCGCAGGCAATCCATCGCCGTGTCGCCACCACCGATCACCACCACGCGCTTGCCGGCGGCGTTGAGCGTACCGTCGTCGAATTCCGGCACCTCGTCGCCAAAGCCGTGGCGGTTGCTCGTGGTCAGAAAGTCGATGGCGCGCACGATCCCGGCCGCGCCGCTGCCAGGCGCCTCCAGATCGCGGGTCTTGTAGACGCCGGTGGCGACAAGCACCGCGTCGTGACGGCCGCGGATGGCGTCAAAGCTGATATCCTCGCCCACGTTACAGTTGAGCACGAATTCCACGCCGCCCTGTTCAAGCTGTGCATTGCGGCGCATGACCACGTCCTTTTCCAGCTTGAACCCCGGAATACCGTAAGTCATCAGCCCGCCGGCACGGTCATGGCGGTCGTAGACGGTGACCTGAACCCCCTCCCGGCGCAGCACGTCCGCCGCCGCCAGCCCGCCGGGGCCGGCGCCGATGATGCCAACCGATTGCTCGCGCTCGACCTTGGGCACGATGGGTTTGACCCAGCCCTCTTCCCAGGCGGTATCGGTGATGTATTTCTCGATCGCGCCGATCGTCACGGTGCCGTGGCCGGCCTGTTCGATCACGCAGTTGCCTTCGCACAGGCGATCCTGCGGACAGATGCGGCCGCAGATCTCGGGGAAGGTGTTGGTCGCCTGGCTGAGCTCGTAGGCCTCTTCCAGCCGCCCCTGGGCGGTCAGGCGCAGCCAGTCGGGGATGTTGTTGTGCAAGGGGCAATGCGTCTGGCAATAAGGCACGCCGCACTGGCTGCACCGTCCGGCTTGTTCCGCGGCCTTTTCGTCGGCGTACTCGGCGTAAATTTCGTGGAAGTCATTGCGCCGCAGATCGGGCACGCGCTTGTCGGGCATGGCCCGGTCGACCTCGACGAATTTCAGCATTGGTTGCTTGGCCACAGCTCAGCCTCCGGTTTCCTCAACGCCCACCCCTTCTAAATCATGGTGCGATTCAATAAAAGTACGTAATACTGACCTTTTATGAAAAATCTCGACATCCCAGAGAGCGGCAAGTCGGAAAGTCACCGAAAATAAATACCGCTTCGGACCTAAATTAGGTATTTCCTTTTCCCACCAGATGTTTATGCAAGACAAAAAGGCCGTACCCATGACACTATTCATGCTTGCCCTGCTTGCCATCGTGCAGGGCATCACCGAGTTTCTGCCGATATCATCCTCGGCGCATCTGGTTCTGATCCACCGGGCCGCTGGCACCACCACCGACGACCTGGCGCTGGACGTCGCCGTGCATATCGGCTCGATTCTGGCGGTGATTCTCTATTTCCGGATCGAATCTCTGGCCGCCTTCGCCGGGCTCTGGCACATCCTGCGGCGCCGCACCGAGACGCCCCAGGCGCGCCTGGCGGGTTTGCTGATCGTGGCCACCATTCCGGCGCTCGTATTCGGAGCTTTGCTGGTGCTGGCACGACTGGACGAGGCGCTGCGCTCGGTCACCGTGATCGGCTGGACGATGATCCTTTTCGGGGTGGCGCTCTGGTGGTTCGACCGTGTCGGCCCGCAGGTCAAGGTGGCGCAGGCGTGGTCGTGGCGCGATGCCGCGATCATGGGGCTGTGGCAGGCAGTGGCCCTGGTGCCGGGGGTCTCGCGTTCGGGCATCACCATGACGTCGGCGCGCGCGCTTGGCTACGAGCGGCACGAGGCCGCGCGAATCGCCATGCTGATGTCGATTCCGATTACCCTCGCAACGGGCGGTCTGCTGGTGGTGCGGGCTGCGGACTCCGGCCTTTCAGCCGACATGGCAGGGGCGATCGCGGTTGCCGCCGCGCTGTCATTCGTCGCCGCCTATGCGGCATTGGCCACGATGATGCACTTCCTGTCGCGGGTCAGCTTCACGCCCTACGTGATCTACCGCATCGCACTGGGTGTCGTGCTGCTGGTCATCGCCTACACCTGAGTCGTGCTGTCCGAATGGCGCCGGCGCGCCATTCAACTGGTGCGCAGGTTGCGGGCCGAATCGCGGATCTCGTCATACTGACCCGACGGGCGGAACCGCCACAGGTATTCGGGCAACACCGTCGCCATTGCCTTGGGCGTGATGCCCAGTTCGCTGAACCCCTCGGCGCCCTCGCTCACCACGTTGTCGCGGCGCAGGTTGCGCACCTGGTCGCGCGTCAGCATGCTGTTGGTGATCAGGCCCAACGTTGCCTTTTGCACCATGTCGAAGCCGAACGCCATCATCCGCGCCAGGAAGAACGGGATGTTCACGACCAGGCGGCGTCGGTGCACCATTTCCAGCATCTGCTGCATCAACTCGCGGAAGGTGGCCACATCGGGCCCACCCAGTTCGTAGATACCGCCGGGTGCCTGCCCTTCTGCCGCCATAACCGCGGCCTTGGCCACGTCGTCGACGTAGACGGGCTGAAACCGCGTCGCCGCGCCCACCACCGGCAGGATCGGGCCAAAGCGGGACATCCCGGCAAACCGGTTGAAGAAATCGTCCTCGGGCCCGAAGATCACCGATGGCCGCAGGATCACGGCCTCGGGCATGTGGCGCTGCACTGCCGCCTCGCCCAAAGCTTTGCTGCGTGCATAGGCACTGTCAGAGTCTTCATCGGCCCCGATGGCCGAGATATGCACCATCCGCGCCACACCGATTTCCGCGGCGATCCGGGCAATCCGCTCGGCGCCTTCACGTTGCACCGCATCGAAGCGGTTGCGCCCCACCTCGTTGAGAACCCCGACGCAATTGATGACGACATCGGCCTCCTGCATCACCGCCCGCACCGAGCCGTCGTCGCGGATGTTGCAGAACACCGGCTCGACCTGGCCAGGCACGCCGTATGGCTTGACATGCAGCGCCTCGTTGGGGCGGCGCACCGCGACCCGCACGCGCCAGCCATCGCGCGCAAGGCGCCGCGTGATGTAGCGCCCGATGAACCCCGATCCGCCATAGACCGTTGCAAGTTTCGACATGAGGATGCCTCCGGCTTACGCACTCTTGCACTTTCCTAGCCGTCCTGCCGATGCAGAACAAGGAGATATGACGCAGCGCCAAGAATCCTGCAAATCCGCGTTGACACCGCCTGCGCGCAAGGCTAAACGCCGACCGCACGACACCTGCCCAGGTGGCGGAATTGGTAGACGCGCTAGCTTCAGGTGCTAGTGTCTGTATGGACGTGGAGGTTCGAGTCCTCTCCTGGGCACCACTCATCCCGAACATAGTTTCTCAAAATCCTTGAAAAACAAGGGTTTTTCGGCTACCCTCCTGCTCATAGATGACCATCGATACCCGCACAATCGCATCGTTTTGCGGGTATCGATACGGGTACCAACCCGCCATCTACGGAATTGGGAGACTCGATACCCGCAATGCCGCTCTCTGACCTTCAGATTCGCAAGGCAAAACAGAAAGATAAGGCCTATCGTTTATCCGACGGTTGGGGCCTTCATTTGGCGGTCAGACCCACAGGGTCCAAGCTTTGGCAGTTGCGCTACCGGTTCATGGGCAAAGAGAAGCTTCTGAGCATCGGGCAGTATCCAGCAGTGTCATTGGCCGATGCCCGGCGCGAGCGAGACGATGCAAAAAGACTGCTCGCCGAGGGCAAAGACCCATCAGTCCAGAAGCAGCTTGACCTGATCGACGCGCACGTGAAGGCCCGCATGACCTTCAAGGAAGTGGCCGACGAGTACTATGAAACTCTCGTCGATCGAGAGCTTGCACCGGCGACGCTGCGCAAGAAGCGCTGGCACATCGAGGACCTGGCCAAGCCACTACACAATCGGCCAATTGATCAAATCACAGCTGCCGAGCTGCTTCACCTCCTGAAGCCCATCGAACGAAGCGGTCGCCGCGAAACTACCAAGAAGCTCCGAGCCACGATTTCCGCGATCTTCCGTCTCGCGATGGTGACCATGCGTGCCCCGGCGGACCCATCGGCGGCACTCAAGGACGCATTGCTGGCGCCCAAAGTGAAAGGCCGGGCAGCCATCACGGACGAAAAGGAGTTCGGGCAGCTGTTGCGCCGCCTCGACGGCTATCCCGGATGGCCAGTCATTCCTGCAGCGATGAAGTTTCAGATCCTGACCTGTACGCGCCCTGGCGAAACGCGAGGTGCCAGAATGCAGGAGTTTGACCTGGCTACGCGAACTTGGACGATCCCGGCCACGCGCATGAAGATGCGACGTGAACACAAGGTACCACTTTCGCGCCAAGCCTATGATATCGTCATGGAGAACTGGTCGGAAATCAAAGGTGTCGAGCTGCTGTTCCCGTCTCTGATCTCGAACCGAAAGCTGGTGTCAGAGAACGCCTTCAATACTGTTCTGCGCCGTCTTGGCTACTCGGGCGACGAAGTTACCGCACATGGTTTCCGTGTGACCGCGAGCACGATTTTGAACTCGCGGGAACATAACCCGGACGTCATCGAGGCGGTCTTGGCGCACCAAGACCCGAACGCGATTCGGCGGACCTACAACCGCACAACATACTGGGATCAGCGGGTGGAATTGATGCAGATTTGGGCGGATCTGTGTGATGAGTTTAGAGCGCTCTGAGGAGTCGAATGCTGTCGAGGCCGTGCGCAGTTCACGATGACAATGGCGGCCTGCAACCTCGCAAGATTGTCGAAGCTCCTGGCCGCCTGACCACGGCAGCCATTCTGAGCCCGGGGTCCGAGCCTCCGGAGAAACCGCCCTCAAACCACGGCAGATGGGAAAACGTTCTTCCAGCCAGACTTCTTCAGCAGCCTGCTAAAAGAGGTATTGGGTGGTCATGGCCTAACTACGAAATCCTTCACAGAGGTGGCAAGCAAGTACTCAGATCCAATCGAGATTTTCAAAGACTTGGAAGAAGCAGCTGCTTGTTTTGGTGCAAAGTCAGAAACCTTTAAGGAACTGTACCAAAATAACTTGGAGCAGCTGTTGCCATTCCAAGTTCCGAATGAATACGAAATTTCCTATCAAGGAAAACTCCTCAGCTCTCATTCTCTTGGCCAGAGGGCTTCTGCAATGATTATCTTTATCCTTGCTCAGGAAGACAATGATGTATTGATCGTGGATCAACCTGAGGATGATTTGGACAATCAAACGGTGTATGATGACGTTGTAAAGCTTATTCAAGCCCAAAAATCAAAGAAACAATTTCTCCTTGCTACTCATAACGCGAATTTCCCAGTTCTCGGTGACGCGGAAATGGTAGTGTCCTGTTCAGAGGCAGAAGACGAAATAGAAGTCCTCTGTGATGGAATTGACGCCAAAAATTGCCAAGAACGGATTGTAAGAATCATGGAAGGTGGAGAGGAAGCGTTCCAGAGACGAAAGATAATATACGAGCAGTGGCAGAAAAAATAGGCCCGCTGTAGATGCACCTCGATCAGGTTGCATTACCCACACCTTCTCGCTCTGATTTTCATATACAGCCCAGATGCTCGAACTGTAGTTTATTCTCGGTCACCATAGGGGACGGAATTAACCACTTCCAAGATCAGAGCGACTCTGTTGCACAAATTGGTTGAAGGCCAGACGCCCCCTTTCCCCAGACAGACTCATCCTACGGGCTCAGTTATGGGTATGCCGAGCGCGGTCTAGGACCGCGGCTATGACGCCGATTGGTTCAGAGAAGGGTTGGAAGACAAAGGGATACGCGCCTGTATCGTAATCACCCGGTTGGCACCGCCTGCCCGCGCCTGGCCTGAAGGGCTAAGACACGTTCATAGCGACATCGCTAACGACGTGTCTGAGACGGAGGGTGCATGCGGGGCGTGGTTCTTGGGGTTGAGCGCCGGCGGCGTTGGCCGATGACACGCCGCTCGACGAGGACGAGGCCCTGGAACAGGGACCGCCGCCGGCCGAGGAGGCCGAGGCCACACCCGAGAAGAAGCAACGCCGCCGGCCGCGCGTCTCGAAGGACACGCCGCGCGAGCGGCGCGAACTGGACCCCGGCGACGCCTGCCCCGATTGTGGCGGCGATCTGCGCGTGGTCGGCGAGGACGTCAGCGAACTGCTCGACATGATCGCGGCGC
>NZ_JAGXFK010000049.1 GCF_024637375.1 Sediminimonas sp.
GCCTGACCTTCATCGGCCCGACCGCCGAACACATCCGCGTCATGGGCGACAAGATCACCGCCAAGGAAACGATGAAGAATCTCGGCGTGCCGTGCGTTCCGGGCTCCGAGGGCGGCGTGGCCGACCTCGCCCAGGCCCGTGCGCTGGCCGATGACATGGGCTATCCGGTGATCGTCAAGGCCACCGCTGGCGGCGGCGGGCGCGGCATGAAGGTGGCCGAGACCGCCGCCGACATGGAAAGCGCGTTCCTGACCGCGCGCTCGGAATCGAAGGCCGCCTTCGGCAACGACGAGGTCTATATCGAGAAGTACCTGCAGACGCCCCGACATATCGAGGTGCAGGTCTTCGGCGACGGCAAGGGCGGCGCCGTGCATCTGGGCGAGCGCGACTGCTCGCTCCAGCGGCGCCACCAGAAGGTTCTGGAAGAGGCCCCCGGCCCCACCATCACGCCCGAGGAGCGCGCCCGCATTGGCAAGATTTGCGCCGACGCGGTCGCCAGCATCAACTATGCCGGCGCCGGCACGATCGAGTTTCTCTACGAGGACGGCGCGTTCTACTTCATCGAGATGAACACCCGCTTGCAGGTCGAGCACCCGGTGACCGAGGCGGTGTTCGGCGTCGACCTGGTGCGCGAACAGATCCGCGTCGCCGAAGGCTGGCCGATGTCGTTCACCCAGGATGAGCTGCACCTGAACGGCCACGCCATCGAGGTGCGCATCAACGCCGAGAAACTGCCCAATTTCTCGCCCTGCCCCGGCACCATCACCCAGTATCACGCCCCCGGCGGCCTGGGCATACGCATGGACAGCGCGCTTTACGACGGCTACCGGATACCGCCCTTTTACGACAGCCTGATCGGCAAGCTGATCGTCCACGGACGCGACCGCACCGAGGCGCTGGCGCGACTGAACCGGGCCCTGGGCGAGCTGATCGTGGATGGTGTCGACACCACCGTGCCGCTGTTTCACGCCCTGCTGGCCGAACCCGACCTGCAAAGCGGCAACTACAACATCCACTGGCTGGAACACTGGCTGGAAACCAACATGGGCGGCTGACGGGCCGCCCCTTGCCTATCGCGCGCCGACCCGGCGCCGCCCTGCTCATGCCCCGCGACGACGACCCTGCCATCACGCCCGATCTTGTCCTGCACGCCTATGCGTCGGGCATCTTTCCGATGGCCGAGCACCGCGACGACGACGAGCTGTTCTGGGTCGATCCGCGTCGTCGCGGCATCCTCCCGCTCGACGGCTTCCACATATCGCGCTCGCTGGCGCGGCGCCTGCGGCAGGGGGGGTACGACATCCGCGTCGACAGCGATTTCGCCGCCGTGATCGACGCCTGTGCCGACCGCGAACAGACCTGGATCAACGCGCAGATCCGCGATCTGTTTTGCCGGCTGCACGACATGGGCCATGCCCATTGCCTGGAGGTCCGGCAGGATGGTGTACTGGTGGGCGGGGTATACGGCCTGGCCCTTGGGGGCGCCTTTTTCGGCGAAAGCATGTTCTCGCGGCGCACAGACGGGTCGAAAATCGCGCTGGCCTACCTGGTCGACAGGTTGCGCCGCGGTGGATTCATCCTGTTCGACACGCAGTTCGTGACGCCGCACCTCGCCTCTCTCGGCGGTATCGAGATTCCGCGCGCCCGCTACCGCCGCGCCCTGGCCGAGGCGTTGACCCACGACGCGGACTTCAACGCCCCGCCGCCCGCCACCGCTCAGGAGGTGGTGCAGCGCAACACCCACACGTCGTAGCGCGGGTGATCGAGCGGATTGAGCGCCGGAGAGCTGGCCAGCATCCAGCCGGCGAATTCCGGCGCCGTGGCGGTTTCTTCGCGTATCGTCAGGTAGGCATAGGCCTCGCCGGCGGGGTTGTCGGTCGGGTAGCGGCATTCGCGCAAGCTGATCCGCAACCGGTGGAACGACGCCGCCTCGCCCTCGCGCAACTCGATATCGCGGGTGGTGCCTTCCATCCGGTCAAGCGTGCGCAGAACCGCGCCGGTGCCGGTGCTGACCGGTTTCTCATCCTGGCCCTGGGCGGCCACCGCGCCGGCCAGCGCCGCCGCCACTATCGCCGGAATCATGCCCCGCCGTGCAATCATTGCTCGGACCCGCTGACGAATTTCATCAGCAGAGAGACCAGGCTGACAGCGCCCTGGGTATCCTCGATCTCGGCGCCCGGGTCGAAATAGAACAGCGACCCGCCCGGCACGACTTCGACGAAATTGCCCCCCAGAAGCCCCTCGGACGCGATCACGATGGAACTGTCGTCGGGGATCTTGACCCCCTCGCGCACCCGGATCGTGGTTTCGGCGCGATAGGTTTGCGGGTTGAGCGCGATCTGCGTCACGGCCCCGATCTTGACGCCGGCAAGGCGCACGTCGCTGCCCACGTTCACACCTTCCAGTGACCGGAAAGAAGCGGTCAGCGGATACCCGCGCTCCGTCGTCGTCGAAAGCCCCGTTACCTGCGACGCATAACCCAGAAAGCCGATCGCGATCGCCAGCACCGCGCCGCCGGTGATGACTTCGGTGGTGTTCTCCGACATGACGGCGCCGCCCCTATTGCGGTTTCCAGGCCTCGTAGTCGCGGGCCTCCTGCGGATGCGCGCGCCGGATCGACCCGCTCGGCGCATAGGCCATCGCCGTGCCGGTCAGGTTTTCCTGGTGCGGTTTTTCCCACGGCTTATGGCGCAGCGGCGCCTCGCTTGGCACCTCGTCGAAGGTGTGATGCAACCATCCGTGCCAGTCGGGGCTGATCCGGCTGGCCTCGACCTCGCCGTTATAGATGACCCAGCGGCGCGTGCCGTCGCCACTGATGTAGAACTTGTTGCCCTGCTCGTCCTCGCCCACCTTTTCGCCGTATCGCCAAGTGTAAAGCTGGGTGGTGAGCGTCTGACCGTTCCACCAGGTCACGGCGCGCAGAAGAGTATTGAGAATGCCCATCGGGACCTCCGCCTCGTTTCCCGTCCGATATGACCGATTTGCGCGCAAAGGTCCAGTGGCGCGCGCCCTCAATCGCCATCCGCGGCGACGGGGGCAGAGCCCCCGCCAAGGCCGTCGCCCACCAACGAAACCGGCGGACCCCTAAGAGGGGCCCGCCTCGCCTCGCTACTCGTGCCGTCAGCGCCTCGGGGGCTCAGCCGGCGCTGGCGCTTTCCTTCTTGTCCTCGGCGTAGATCATCAACGGCGGAACGCCGTGGGTCACCGATTCCTCGTTGACCACCACTTCGACCACGCCCTCGGCGCCGGGCAACTCGAACATCGTGTCGAGCAGGATGCCCTCCAGGATCGAGCGCAGCCCCCGCGCGCCGGTCTTGCGCGCGATCGCCCGTTTGGCAATCGCCTTGAGCGCGTCATCGGTGAAGGAAAGCTCGGCTTCCTCCAGCTCGAACAGGCGCTGGTACTGCTTGACCAGGGCGTTCTTGGGCTCTGTCAGGATGGTGACCAGCGCGTCCTCGTCCAGGTCCTCCAGCGTCGCGATAACGGGCAGGCGCCCGACGAACTCGGGGATCAGCCCGAACTTCAGCAAGTCCTCGGGCTCCAGATCCTTCAACATCTTGCCGGCATTGCCCTCGTCGGGATCCTTGACATCGGCACCGAACCCCATGGCGCTGCCCTTGCCGCGCTGCGCGATGATCCGGTCGAGGCCGGAAAACGCCCCGCCGACGATGAACAGGATGTTGGTGGTATCCACCTGCAGGAATTCCTGCTGCGGGTGCTTGCGCCCGCCCTGTGGCGGCACGCTGGCGACGGTGCCTTCCATCATCTTCAGCAGCGCCTGCTGCACCCCCTCGCCCGACACGTCGCGGGTGATCGAGGGGTTTTCCGACTTACGGGTGATCTTGTCGATCTCGTCGATATAAACGATGCCGCGCTGCGCGCGCTCGACGTTGTATTCGCTTGATTGCAACAGCTTGAGGATGATGTTCTCGACATCCTCGCCCACATATCCCGCCTCGGTCAGCGTTGTGGCGTCGGCCATGGTGAACGGCACATCGAGGATGCGCGCCAGCGTCTGCGCCAGCAGCGTCTTGCCGCAACCCGTGGGCCCGATCAGCAGGATGTTCGATTTGGACAGCTCGATATCGCTGCTCTTGGCGGAATGGTTGAGCCGCTTGTAGTGGTTGTGCACCGCGACCGAAAGCACCCGCTTGGCGCGCGCCTGCCCGATCACGTAATCGTCGAGCACCGCGCAGATATCGCCGGGCGCCGGCACGCCCTCGGTCGATTTCAATCCGGCCGATTTCGTTTCCTCGCGGATGATGTCCATGCACAGCTCGACGCATTCGTCGCAGATGAACACCGTCGGTCCGGCAATCAGCTTTCGCACCTCGTGCTGGCTCTTGCCGCAGAAGCTGCAATAGAGGGTGTTCTTGCTGTCGCCGCTTGAATTCGTTGCCATATCGTTCCTTTCGGCCTCGCTCATCGGCTGCTTCCACCGCGTCCGGACGGTGCGCAGGTTTTCAGGTCCCAGCCTAGGTCAGGCCCAAGCCGGTCACAACGTCAAATTCATCACCCATCACCCAAGCGTGATCCTGGTGCGCAACGTCGCCCCGGTGCGCGTCAGCCTTCCTTGCCGCCGTCCGCATCCTCGGCCGCCTCGCGGCTGGCGACGATCTCGTCGACCAGGCCCCAGTCGCGGGCGTCCTCGGGCGACATGAAATGGTCGCGCTCCAGCGCCTTCTCGACATTGTCGAGCGTCTGCCCGGTGTGTCTGACATAGATCTCGTTGAGACGCTTTTTCAGCTTCAGCGTTTCTTCGGCGTGAATCATGATGTCGGTCGCCTGGCCCTGATAGCCGCCCGACGGCTGGTGCACCATGATGCGGCTGTTGGGCAGCGAATAGCGCATCCCCTTGGCACCCGCCGTCAGCAGCAGCGACCCCATCGAGGCCGCCTGCCCGATCACCAGCGTGCTGACCTTGGGCTTGATGTACTGCATCGTGTCGTAGATCGACAGCCCGCTGGTGACCACACCGCCGGGGCTGTTGATATACATGCTGATTTCCTTGCTGGGGTTTTCGGCCTCCAGGTGCAGGAGCTGTGCCACGATCAGGCTGGACATCCCATCATGGACCGGCCCGCTGACGAAGATGATCCGCTCTTTCAGCAGCCGCGAGAAGATGTCGTAGGCGCGTTCGCCGCGGCTGGTCTGCTCGACCACCATGGGAACCAAAGTGTTCATGTAGGTCTCGAAAGGGTCAGTCATTTCCGCCTGCCTGCAAGTGAGGGGTCATCGTTGATCACCAAGTGATAACGGAGTCTTAGTGTCGCGCCCACCGAGCCGCAAGGGGCCGACCCGCAATAATCTGCCCGCGCAGCGTGCCGCAGGAAGGGGCGGCCTCGGGTCCGCGACCGCACATGCACCGCACACGCCGGCTGATTCATCCGGCCACATCTATCCCCGGAGCGGGAAGAGTGGCGCCAGGCGACGGGGGCAGCGCCCCGGCCCGGCCGCCGGTCATTGCGCCGCGTCGATGCCGGTGCGCGCCTCGTCCAGCAGGCGCCTGGCCTCGGACCCTTGCAGCCGCGCGATGTCGTCCTGGTATTTCAGCAACGCGCCCAGGGTGTCGGCGATCACCTCGGGGCTGAGGCTGATCACGTCCAGCGCCAGCAGGCACTTGGCCCAGTCGATGGTTTCGGCCACGCCCGGTTTCTTGAACAGGTCCTCGGTGCGCAACCGCTGCACGAAGGCCACCACCTCGCGCGACAGCGCCTCCGACGCTTCCGGCGCCCGGGCGCGCAGGATCTCCATCTCACGCTCGAAGTCCGGGTAATCCACCCAGTGATACAGGCACCGCCGCTTGAGCGCGTCGTGCACCTCGCGGGTGCGGTTCGAGGTCAGGATCACGATCGGCGGCTCGGGCGCACGCACGGTGCCCAGTTCGGGGATGGTGACCTGGAAATCGCTCAGCGCCTCCAGCAGGAACGCCTCGAACGGCTCGTCGGTGCGGTCGACCTCGTCGATCAGCAGCACCGGCGCGCCCTCGGGCTGCGGGCGCATGGCCTGCAACAGCGGCCGCTCGATCAGGTAATCTTCTGAAAACAGTTCCGATTTCAGCGCCGCGCGATCCCCGCCGCCGGCTGCTTCCATGGTGCGGATGGCGATCATCTGCGCTGCGAAGTTCCACTCGTAGACGGCGCTCGCGGCATCGAGCCCCTCGTAGCATTGCAACCGGATCAGCCTCCGCCCGTGCGCGGCGGCGATGGCCTTGGCGATCTCGGTCTTTCCGGTGCCGGCCTCGCCCTCCAGAAACAGCGGTCGGCCAAGGCGCAGCGACAGGAAAACCACCGTTGCCAGCGCCCGCCCGCAGACGTAATCCTGCCCGGCCAGCGCCGCCTGTACCGAGTCGATCGATTCCACATCTGCCATGGCGGCCCCTCGATAGAATTGCCAGATCGGCGGGTCGGTCGCACCGCACCGCGCAAGGCCGAACAGTTGCAAGCCGGGCGCCGCGCCGTCAAGCCGCGGCGTTTCGGACCGGGCAGGCATGCGGTCGAACAATAGCCCGGAAACAGCACCATTTTTTCCAAGTTTCGCCCCATTGCCCGCATAGCCTGCTTTCCAAGGACGCCGCACCACAGGCGCCGACAAGAACACCGCAAGGACGAGTAACATGTCAGATACGCCACGATTGACCGAGACCTCCCTCGCCGGGCTTGGGCGCGACGACTGGCTCAACGCCGTCGCCGGGGTCATCGGCCCCCATGGCGGCCTCGAATCGCTCGGCCCCGACCACAACGCGGCGCTGGTGCGCGCCGGCGACACGCTGCTTGTCACCTTCGAAAGCATCCAGGGCATCGCGGCGCTTTCAGACACCGCGCACCCCCTGGGCTGGGAACTGGCCGAGGCGTGGGGCTGGTCCCACCTGGCCCTGATCAGCGACGGCGACACCTGGTTTCGGGATCGCGCGGTTTACGGCTATTTCGACCGGCTGGTCGATGACGGCTTCTTCGAGGAATTCGACCGCGTCATCTACTACGGCGCCGGCCCCTGCGGCTATGCCGCCGCCGCCTTCTCGGTCGCCGCGCCGGGTGCACGGGTGCTGGCAGTCCAGCCGCAGGCCACGCTCGATGCGCGGCTGACGGAATGGGACGACCGGTTCGTGCACATGCGCCGTACCTCGTTCAGCGACCGCTACGGCTATGCCCCCGACATGCTGGATGCGGCGGATCACGCCTTCATCCTTTACGACCCCTACGAGACGCTCGACGCCATGCACGCGACGCTGTTCGAGGCGCCCAACGTGACCCGGCTGCGCCTGCGCAACATGGGCGGCGCGATCCAGGGCGACCTGATCGCGCTCGACCTGCTTTACCCGCTGGTCGAAGCGGTGGCCGACGAGACGCTCACGCGCCCGCGCTTCGCCGAAATACTGCGTCGTCGGCGCAATCACGGGCCCTACATCCAGCGCCTGATGGCCCGGCTCGCCGCACAGGACCGTCCGATGCTGGAAATGGCGGTGTGCCGCAACGCCCTGACGCGGATTCGCGGACCGCGGATTCGGCGCCGCCTGCGGGTGCTGGAACAAAAGTTCGCCCCGCCCGAGGATACCGACAGCCCCGGTGACGGCGGCGGCGAGAGCGGCGGCGACGACGCCTGAGCCCCAGACGCCGCTGGCGCGGGACGTGCATGTGCTGTATTGACTCGGCGCATGCGCACCACGATCACCCTGCCCCGCCCCGACGACTGGCACCTGCACCTGCGCGATGACGCGATGATGCGCGCGGTGCTGCCCGCGACGGCGCGCCATTTCGCCCGCGCCATCGTCATGCCCAACCTGGTGCCGCCGGTGGTGACCGGCGCGCAGGCCACAAGCTACCGCGCCCGGATCATGGCGGCCCTGCCCGACGGCATGACGTTCGAGCCGCTGATGACCCTCTACCTGACCGAGGACACAGACCCTGACGACGTGGCCGCCGCCCATGCCGAAGGCCTGATCGCGGCGGTCAAGCTCTACCCGGCGGGGGCGACCACCAACTCGGCCTCGGGGGTGCGCGATTTCGACCGCATCCGCCCGGTGCTCGAGCGCATGGCCGAGATCGGCTGCCCCTTGTGCGTACACGGTGAGGTGACCGACCCGGGCGTCGACATCTTCGACCGCGAGGCGGTGTTCATCGACCGCGTGCTCGACCCGATCCGCCGCGCCACGCCCGACCTGCGCGTGGTGATGGAACACATCACCACCGCCGACGGCGTGGACTACGTCAAATCCGCCGATACCGGGCTGGGCGCCACCATCACCACGCATCACCTGGTCATCAACCGCAACCACATCCTGGCGGGCGGGATCAGGCCGCATTACTACTGCCTGCCGGTCGCCAAGCGCGAAAAGCACCGCCTGGCCCTGCGTGCCGCCGCTACCGGGGGCGACGCGCGGTTCTTCCTGGGCACCGACAGTGCCCCGCATACCGACGCCAACAAGCTCAGCCCCTGCGGCTGCGCCGGCTGCTTCACGGCCCCGAACACCCTGCCGATCCTGGCGCATGTGTTCGAGCAAGAGGATGCGCTGGACCGCCTCGAAGGGTTCGCCTCGCGCCACGGGGCGGAATTCTATCGCCTGCCGGTAAATGGCGACACGATCACCCTGACGAAGGGCACGCCGGAGCCGGGGCCGGCCCGTATCGACACGCCGGACGGCGTTGTCACCGTGTTCGACCCGGGATTCGACCTGGCCTGGCGCGTCGCCGACTGAGGCCGGGGCGCCCGACCGGGGCGCCGCGACCGTTCACTCCAGCCGCCGCCCCGTTTCGGGGGCGAACAGGTGCAGGTTTTCGGGCACCACCGCCAGACCCATCGTCTCGCCAGGGCGCGGCAGCGCCGCGCCGGTCAGGCTGGGGCCGGGGCTTGAGTCGCACCTGCCAAAAAGAGCCGTCCAAGATTTTCATTGTTCATTAACCCAGATCAACGCTGCGGTGATTTCTTTGATCTAAAGATTCCGTGTCTTCATAAGCCGTCATTGATGGCCACCGCTTCAGAAAGCTCTGCCTCGCTGATGGTCGTTGGAAACAACGGGACATACATCATAGGAGGCTATCCAATGAAACGACGGATGACATCAACGGCAGTGCTCGGGCTGGGAGCTGTCGCCGCGCTCGGCTGGGCCGGGGCGGCGCAAGCCGAACCGCCGGCGGACTGGTCGGCAATCCCAACAGAGACGGTAACCCTGTTCTATCCGGGGCAGAGTTCCTATGACTGGCTGCGTAGTTCGGACCACAAACGCGCTTTCACGAAGGTGGCTGAGGGCGACGCCTGCGCGTCCTGCCACGAGGGCGAAGAGGCGGATATGGGGGAATTCATCGCCTCGGGCGAGCGCCTGGAGCCTGCCCCGATCGAAGGCAAGAACGGCAGCGTCGATCTGAAAGTCCAGGTCGCCTACGACGACGAGAACGCCTATTTCCGCTTCCGGTGGCCGACCCAGATGGACCGTCCCGGCCAGATGCACAGCTACATCCGCTACGATGGTGAGGGCTGGAAATTCTACGGCGGCCCGCGCTCGTCGGCGGAAGTGCGCAGCGGCGAAGAGCCGCCGCTCTACGAGGACCGGCTGGCGATTATGGTCGATGACGGCTCGGTGCCGATGTTTGCCGAGCAGGGCTGTTGGCTTTCGTGCCACACCGGCATGCGCGACATGCCCGAGGAGCCGACCAGGGATGAGATCGCAGCAAACCCTGTTCTGGGTAGCGACGGGCTGAACAAGGGCGATATCCGCAAGTATCTGCTCTCATCGCGCACCGACGAGGAAGCGAGCTGGGACGCCACCAAGACGGCCGAAGAGATCGCCGAGATCAAGGCGCATGGCGGGTTCGTCGACCTGATGCAATGGCGGGCTGCGCGCAGCGCGATCGTCGACATGGCTGACGACGGATACGTCCTCGAATACCGCCTGTCCGACGCCGGCAAAGGCCCGTATAGCTGGAACGTCGACCGCAAGACCATGACGCCGAAATACATGTTCGACGCCAGCGAGGTCGGCGTGAAGGCAATCACCGTGGACGATATCGGCGACCCGTCGAAGCCCTACGCGCTGGTCCGCGAGGCGAACGCGGCGCCCTACGACCCTGATGCAGGCTGGAAGGAAGGCGACGTGCTGCCCGGTCGGCTGGTGAGCCGCGTCGATGCCAAGGGCTCGGCCGCCGACAACAACCAGGTGACGAGCGAATGGAAAGAGGGCGTCTGGACCGTCGTCTTCACCCGCAAGATGAACACGGGCCACCCCGAGGACGACAAGATTCTCGAGGAAGGCAAGTCTTACACCTACGGGTTTGCGGTTCACGACGACAACGTCACCACCCGCTTCCACTTCGTCGGCTTCCCGCGCTCGATCGGGTTTGGCGCTGACGGTGACATTGAGGCAACGAAGCTGCCCTGAGCAACTGCCAAGGGCCTCCGGGGCCGGTGCGCGTATGCGCCGGCCCCTCCCCAGGAAACATAGCAACGGGCGGAGACAACATGCGTGTCTTGAAATGGATTGGCGGGCTCGCGGGCTTTGCCGCACTCATCGGCCTCACCGTCGGCGTGCTGGTCGGAGCGCCGGTCGCGGACGGCGTCGACCGCTATTTCTCCTCGAACAAGTTTTGTGCCAATACCTGCCACGTCATGACGGCCACCGTCGCGGCCGAGTTGAAGGAATCGGCGCACGGAACGACGAAGACCGGCGTCGTGCCACAATGCAAGGACTGCCATATCTCCGAGAACCTGCTCGGCGCCTATGTCGACCACATCAAGGGGACGCGCGATCTCTATTCCAGCGTCATCAAGGGTATCGACACGGTCGAGGAGTTCGAGGGGATCCGCTTCGACGCCGCCAACCGGGTACGCATGGACTTCGTCGCCAACGACAGCGAGAACTGCCGTAGTTGCCACGTGATGGAGAAGATCCAGCCGGAGCGCACACGCGGCCAGCGCCAACACGTCGAAGCGAAGGAAAAGAACATCACCTGCATAGTCTGCCATTACGACTTGGTGCATAAGTCGAGCCCGCTGTCCGACGAGTTCGAAGCGGTGGTCAGTTCGTACTGACTCGGCGCGACCGCAGGGGGTTATGAACCCCGACTTGTGCTGGGCGTCCGGGTAATCGTGCAGGCGGGCGCGATGCTCCGAGGGCTGTCCTTGCCGCCAAGGGGCGCATCGTCATGCCGGAGGCATGCCTACGGCATGACGATGCGCGGTGGCGCGGCCGCGCGCGCACAACCACCGCGCGCCGTGGTAACCCGGCCCCCGGCGGCCGTGGCACCGACGCGATACCGACAGGATACCGACGCGTTACCGCCCCGCATTTTCGCGCCGTTTCAAGGTGTTAACCGTCATTCGCCCGCGGGGGGCCACTCAACCGCCTCGCGCCCGCTCCATCGCCGGGCGCAGCGTGTTGTCGATCACCCGCTGTGTGATCGGCCCGGCATGGCGCATAACGATGCGGCCCTGCCCGTCGATCAGAAAGGTTTCAGGCACGCCGTAGACGCCCCACTCGAGCCCCATCTTGCCCTGTTCATCGGCCCCGATGGCGGCGAACGGGTTGCCCAGTTCATCGAGGAAGCCCAGCGCATCGGCGGGCTTGTCCTTGTAATTCACGCCGTAGATGGTGACGCCCTCGCCGGCCAGCTTTTCGAGGTTGGGGTGTTCCACCCGGCACGGCACGCACCACGACGCCCAGAAGTTGACCAGCGCGATCTCTCCGTCGCGCAGGTCGGCACCGTCGAACGGCGGCGCCTCGCCAAGCCGCGTCAGCGCCACGCCCGGCGCCTGTTTGCCAGTCAGCACGGAGGGTAGCTCGTCGGGGTTTTCGCGCGCCATGCCGAGCCAGAACATCACCGCGACCGCCACGAAGGCCAGTAGCGGCACCGCGATCATGGGTCTAATGCGTGCCATTGCCCCGCCCCCGATTCTCGACCTCTTCAAGGTCGCGTTTCACCCGGCGCGCGCGCAGCACGCTAACCACGATCAGCGCCACGATCAGCCCGATCGCCACCGCGTAGGACGACAGCACCGCACCCGCGTATTTCCCCAGTTCCGGCATCATCATCCCAGCCTTTCGCGTGCCTGAAGCGCGCGCATCCGCCGCGCACGTATTTCGGTCTGCGTGCGCAGGAACACCAGCGCGATGAACAGCAGCACGAACCCCGCGATGCACAGCAGCAGCGGGTAGTAAAACACGTCGGCGACATGTTCTTCCTTGTCCAGAGACAGCGACGCGCCCTGGTGCAGGCCCTGGTTCCAGAAATTCACCGCGTAGCGGCTGAGCAGCGCGAACACCGATCCGACAAGGCACAGCACGCTGGTCAAATCAGCGGCGGTGTCGTCGTTCTCGATCGCCGCCCACAGCGCCATGTAGCCCAGGTAGAACAGGAACAGGATCAGAAACGAGGTCAACCGCGGGTCCCACGCCCACCAGGTGCCCCACATCGGCTGCCCCCAGATGGCGCCGGTGACCAGCGCGATCACCGTCATCACCGCCCCCACCGGGGCCGCCGCCCGTGCCGCAAGGGCGCTGACGTGATGGCGCCGCACGATCCACACCAGCGAGGCCACCAGCATCATGATCCAGATGTTGATCGCCATCAGCGCGGCGGGCACGTGCAGGTAGATGATCTTGACCGTCGATCCCTGGCGGTAATCGTCGGGGGTGAAGAAAAAACCCCAGGCCAGCCCCGCCACCAGCGCCGCCAGCGCCGCCGTGGAGACCCATGGCAGAACGCGGTCGGTCGTCTCGATGAACTTCCTGGGGTTCGCGTATCGCCAGATCGACGCCATCTCTTGCCTCTCTCGCCCGGCTCTCCTGCCGGCGTTTTCCTATCGCAGATTGACCCGCAGCACCGCCGCCGACGCGAACGGAAGCACCGCGATCACGCCGAAACTGATCCCCGCCAGCATCAACATCGGCGTTGTCGTGTCCAGCCCCTCGGTGCCGCGGCGCGCCATTTCGGCGCCAAAGATGAGGGTCGGAACGTACAGCGGCAAGACCAGCAGCGACAACAGCAGACCGCCACGTTTGAGCCCTACCGTCAACGCCGCCCCGAAGGTGCCGATGACGCCGAGCGCCGGGGTGCCAAGGGCCAGCGACGCGACCAGCGGCACATACCCCGCCTGCGGCAGGCTCAGCAACAGCGCGAACAGCGGCGCCGCCACGATCAGCGGTACCGCCGATGTCAGCCAGTGCGCCAGCGCCTTGATGCTGACCGCCGCCTCCAGCGGCAGCGGCGAGGTTGCCAGCAGGTCCAGCGAGCCGTCCTCCCAGTCCAGCGCAAAGATGCGATCCAGCGACAGCAGGCAGGCCAGCAGCGCGCCCAGCCACAGGATGCCCGGCGCGATCCGCGCCAGCAGGGCACTTTGCGGGCCGACGCCGAAGGGCACCAGCGTCACCACGATCAGGAAGAACGCCAGCCCCAGCCCGAAGCCCCCGCCGGCGCGCACCGCCAGCCGCATGTCCCGACCCAGTAGCGCGATCACAGGAACGCCCCGTCGAAATCGTCCGGGGCCAGCGCCCGCGCCCGGTAAGGCCCGAGGTCGAGCACCCGCGCCTCCTCCAGACCAAGGTCGATATGCGTGGCCATCAGCGCCAGGCCGCCCCCGGCGAGGTGTGCGCGCACCGCGGCGGCGAACAGCCCCACCGCCTGCACGTCAAGCGACACCGTCGGCTCATCCAGAACCCAGACCGGGCGCCCGGTGACCACCATCCGCGCCAGCCCCAGCCGCCGTTTCTGCCCGGCCGAAAGCCCCCCCGCCGGCCGGTCGGCCAGCGCGTCCAGCTCGAAGGCATCAAGCGCCGGGCCGATATCGCCGGTGGCAAAGACATCCGCCCAGAATTCCAGGTTCTCGCGCACCGAAAGGGTGGCCTTGATGCCATCGGCATGGGCGGCATAGGCCATCGCCTCGCGCTCCAGCCCGATACGCCCGCCGATCGGCGGTTGCAGCCCGGCCACGGTACGCAACAGCGTCGTCTTGCCGATGCCGTTGGGGCCGCGCAGGATCAGCACCTCGCCCGCTGACACGGCAAAGCTGACGCCCTCCAGCACCGGCACGCCCCCGCGCGCCACGCCAAGATCCCGAACGGTCAATTCCATGCCGCTCACCTACCCTATCGCGCCGGGGCGCGAAAGCCGCCCGTGCGCGCGCACACGCGATATTTCGGCCGCCGCCGCGCGTTCACAGCAAGCTGCCCTGTTCGGGCGGCGTGTCGTCGCCGCGCCGCGCCTTGCGCGCCCGCCCGCCGGGGTCACCGACACGCAGCCGGCCATCGGCGAATTGCAGCTCCAGCGCGCCGGCCCGGGCGGCCTCGGCCTTGCGGGTCAGGACATGGTCGCCGCTCCAGACCACAACATAGCCGCGCGCCAGCGTCGCCTCGTAGCCCAGGGTTTCGCGCAACCGCTCGGTGGCCTCCAGCCGCCGGCGCCAGTCGCCTGTCTGGCGCGCAGCCACGGCGTGGAATCGCGCACTCACGTTGTCCAGATCGCTGCGACGGCGGCGCAGATCGGCGCGCAACGCATGCAGATTGAGCCGCGCCGCGGTATTCTCAAGCCGCTGCGCATCCGCCGCCACGGCGCGCCGCAGCAGGCCCGGGCGCAACGCGCCGGCGCTCTCCGACAGCCGCACCCGGCGCAGTTGCACCGAGCGGACCAGCCCCGCCGGCAGCCGCTCGGCGCAGGTATCGAGGCGCTGGCGCGGCCCGTCCAGCAGGCGCTCGGCGCGGGGCATGGCGCGGGCCAGGTCGCGCAGCCGCTGGCCGCGTTGCCCCACGGTCGTCGTTAGTGCCCGCACCAGGCGAGACGACTGCCCGTCAAGCCAGCTCAGCAGGTCCATGCGCACCGGTACAGCGATTTCCGCCGCCGCCGTAGGCGTGGGCGCGCGCTTGTCGGCCGCGAAGTCGATCAGCGTGGTGTCGGTTTCGTGCCCCACCGCCGAGATCAGCGGGATGTCGGAGGCGAAGGCGGCGCGCGCCACCTCTTCCTCGTTGAAGCCCCACAGATCTTCGATCGAGCCACCGCCGCGCGCCACGATCAGAACGTCGGGCCGCGGCAGCGCGCCGCCGAGCACCAGCGCGTTGAAGCCGCGGATCGCGCGCACCACCTCTGGCGCGCAGGCCGCGCCCTGCACCGCCACCGGCCAGATCAGCACCTTGCGGGGAAACCGCTCGCGCAGCCGGTGCAGGATGTCGCGAATCACCGCCCCCGAAGGCGATGTAACCACCCCGATCACCTCGGGCAGGAACGGCAATGCCGCCTTGTGCGACGCCTCGAACAGGCCCTCGGCGGCCAGCTTTTTCTTGCGCTGCTCCAGCATCGCCATCAGCGCGCCCTGCCCGGCGGGCTGGATATCCTCGATCACGATCTGGTATTTCGACTGCCCGCCGAAGGTGGTCAGGCGGCCGGTGGCGATCACCTCCATGCCTTCCTCGGGCTGGGTGCTCAGCCGCGCTGCCACCCCTTTCCAGATCACCCCGGCGATCACCGCGCGGTCGTCCTTGAGATCAAGGTACAGATGCCCCGAGCGCGGCCGCGCCACGCGCCCGACCTCGCCGCGCAGGCGGACATGGCCGAATTCGCCCTCGATCACGCGCTTGATCGCGCCCGACAGTTCGCTGACGCTGAATTCGGGGGCATTGCCGCCGTTGGGGCCCTCGGGGCCGTCCGGGCCATCGTCGATCAGGTCTGACATGCGCGCACCTTGTGTCTGACTGCGCGCCACCTTAGAACGCAGCGCAGCGAAGGCCAAGCAGGAGAGCGCCGACAATGAACATCCTGATCCTCGGCGGCGGGGGGCGCGAACACAGCCTGGCGTGGGCGGCGATGCAGAACCCCAAGTGCGACAAGCTGATCGTGGCGCCCGGCAATGCCGGTATCGCCGAAATCGCCGACTGCGCCGATCTCGACATCGAAAACGGCGCCGCCGTGACCGCGTTCTGCGAGGCCAACGCCATCGAGTTCGTGATCATCGGCCCCGAGGCGCCGCTGGCCGCCGGTATCGCCGACCGGCTGCGCGACGCGGGGCTGCTGGTGTTCGGCCCGGATGCGGGCGCGGCGCGGCTGGAGGCATCCAAGGCGTTCACCAAGGAAATCTGCGATGCCGTGGGCGCCCCCACGGCGCGCTACGCGCGCTTCACCGATGCCGACGCGGCGCGCGCCCATGTCCGCCAGACCGGCGCGCCGATCGTGGTCAAGGCCGACGGGCTGGCCGCCGGCAAGGGCGTGATCGTCGCCGAGACCGAGGCACAGGCGCTCGCGGCCATAGACGACATGTTCGGCGGCGAGTTCGGCACCGCCGGCGCCGAGGTGGTGATCGAGGAATTCATGGAGGGCGAGGAGGCGTCGTTCTTCGTGCTGGTGGACGGCGAAAACGTGCTGCCCATCGGCACCGCGCAGGACCACAAGCGCGCCGGCGAAGGCGACACCGGCCCCAACACCGGTGGCATGGGCGCCTATTCGCCCGCCCCGGTGATGACCGACGCGGTCGCGGAAAGGGCGCTTGAGCAGATCATCCGCCCCACCGTGGCCGAACTGGCCCGGCGCGGCACGCCCTATCGCGGGGTGCTTTACGCCGGGTTGATGATCAGCGACGGGCAGCCGCGGCTGGTGGAATACAACGTGCGCTTCGGCGACCCGGAGGCGCAGGTGCTGATGATGCGGCTGGGCGCGCAGGCGCTCGACCTGATGCAGGCGGCGGCCGCCGGCAAGCTGGCCGAAGCGCGCGTCAACTGGGCCGACGACCATGCCATGACCGTGGTCATGGCCGCCCGCGGCTACCCCGGTCCTTACGAGAAGGGCAGCGTCATCGGCGGGCTCGACGGCCTGCCGGAAGACGGCAACCGCATCTGCTTTCACGCCGGCACGGGCCGCCGCGACGGGCGCTTTGTCGCCAACGGGGGGCGGGTGCTGAACCTGACCGCGCGCGGGGCCACGCTGGCCGAGGCGCGCGATCGCGCCTATGCGATGGTGGACCGGATCGACTGGCCCGATGGGTTCTGCCGCCGCGATATCGGCTGGCGCGCACTTGAGGCGAAAACCGCGTACAATTCGGACGGCTGAATCGTACCGGGGGTTACGCGGCCTGCGCCGCGACGCTGCGGATGCGCTCGACCATCGCGCGCAGCCCGTTCGAGCGTTGCGCCGACAGGTGATCGTTGAGCCCCAGCCGCGCCAGTTCGGCGGGCGCGTCGACGCGCACCACCTCGGCGACCGGCAGATCGTTGTAGAGCGCGCGCAACACCGCGATCAGCCCGCGCACGATCATCGCATCGCTTTCGCCGTCGAACCGGAAGCGGCCCGACTCGATCGTCGAGTGCAGCCAGACCTGGCTGGCACAGCCCTCGACCTTGGTTGCCGGCACCCGCAGCGCGGGGTCGAGCGGCTCCATCTCCTTGCCTTTCTCGATCACGTAGCGGTAGCGGTCTTCCCAGTCGTCGAGAAACTCGAAATCGGCGACGATGTCCTCGAATGCCTGCGTTGCCATCGGCGGCCCCTCTCATAGCTGTGCCCCTGAGTTAGGGGTGGTGCGCGCAAAGGTCCAGCCCCGCCCTTGCGTCGGCGCCCATTGCCCGCGATAACGGCTCAACCAGTGGCCAAACCCGGAGCGAAGCTCATGCGCAGACCCATCACGCTATTCGTCGTCGCGGCGCTGACGCTGTCGGCTTGCGGAACGGTGCGCGAGTCGCGGCTCAACCCCTTCAACTGGTTCGGGCAGAGCCGGTCGGAAAGCGTCGAGCGTGTGCAAGAGACCAACCCGCTGATCCCGCAGCGCGCGGCACGCAAACAACGCCGCGACGCCCCCGTGCCCGGACCGCTGATCGCGCGGGTCACCGACATGACGGTCGACCGCGTCCCCGGCGGTGCAGTGATCAAGGCCGAGGGGCTGGCGGCAAGCGCCGGCGCCTTCGACGTGGTGCTGGTGGCGCGTGACAATGCCGACGCCGCCAAGCTGAGCTACGAGATGCGCGCCAGGTTGCCGGCCCGCGCGCCGCGGGGCGGCCCCGAGACCGGGCGCCGAGTCGTCGCCGCCGCTTCGGTGACCGACCAGAAACTACAGGGCATCCGCACCATCGAGGTGATCGGTCAGGACAACCTGCGCAGCGTGCGCCGCTGAGGCGCCGCCGCGGGTGACCCGGCCTGCCTAAAGCTCGACGATACGCACCGCCGACCCTTCGGCCGACAGCGCGATCTCGCCGGCGCACAGCCGCAGGGCATCGCGGCCGAACACCTCGTGCCGCCAACCGCCGAGCGCCGGCACGTCGCGCATGCCCCCGGCGATGGCATCCAGATCGGCCGCCGGCGCGACCAGCTTGGCCGCGACGCCCGATTCCTCGGATTTCATCTTCAGCAACACCCGCAGCAGGTCGGCCAATGCCGGGTTGACCTGCAACTTGTCGCGGCTGGTGTCGGTACGGGGGTAGTTTTCGGGCGGGCACTCGACCCCGGCCTTCACCGCGGCGAGGATGCCCTCGGCGATCTCGCCGCGCCGCGCCTCGCGCTGTACCAGCCGCGAACGCCCCAGATCGGCCATCGTGACCGGCTTGGTCGAGGCCAGTTCGATCAGCGCATCGTCCTTGAACACCCTCGAGCGCGGAACGTCGCGGCGCTGCGCGTACTCTTCGCGGAAGCGTGCCAGTTCGCGCACGATCGCAAGAAAGCGGCCCGAATGGGTGCGGGTCTTGACGCGCTTCCACGCGTCCTCGGGGAGGGTGTAATAGGTGGCCGGGTCGGTGAGCACGCGCAGTTCCTCGGCGACCCATTTCTCGCGCCCCATGCGGGCCAGTTCCGCCGACAGGTGTTCA
>NZ_JAGXFK010000050.1 GCF_024637375.1 Sediminimonas sp.
ACTGATCTTGCCCCTATTTCACCGGACACTCAGGCGGTTGCGTTTTGAGCTGCGATGAACTCGCGGGGCGAGCGCCATTTCAGCCCTGAGTGCGGATGGTTCTCGTTATAATCTTCGAACCAGCCATCAATCAATCCGAGCGCGGTTTTCGCATCCGGTAAAGGCGTCACGCGCACGTAGTCGCGCTTGAGTGTATGCACGAAGGCTTCGGACAGGCCATTGCTCTGCGGGCTCTTCACCGGGGTGAAGCAGGGGCGCAGGCCGAGCTGCCGGGCGAAGATGCGCGTATCCTTCGCCGTGTAGGGCGCGCCGTTGTCGCTGAGCACCTCGACAGGGTGTGGCGCTTGGCAGGCACCAAAGCGCGTCTCAACGGCCTCGAGCATCATGTCGCGGATGTCCGATCCGCTGATGCCGGCATTCACCACCACGCGCCAGGCGATGACCTCGCGATCATGCGCATCGATGATGAAGGCGCCGCGCACCACGTCGCCGTTCCAGCACGTGAACTCGAAGCCGTCGGAGCACCAGCGCAGGTTCGAGCGCATGACGACCACCTTGCCGTTATAGGCCTGCTCCGGACGCTCGGTGTATTTGCGTGCCAGCAACAGGTTGTTCGCTTTCATGATCCGATAGACGCGCTTGTGATTGACGGGCGCCAAACCATCAGCCCGCAGCTTTCGGTTCAGCACCGCCGTGATCCGCCGGTAGCCGTAGGTCGGGCGCTTCGCGACCAGCCGCTCGATCAACGGCAGGATCGCCGCGTCTTGCGCTTTATGATAGCGCCGACGCGGCTTGGTCTTGCCGCTCACCCGCTCGTGCAGGTTCGAGCGTGAGACCCCGAGCGTGTCCGCCACGGCCTTCATCGGGAACCGTCCTTCTTCAGCGACCCGGCAAGCAAGGTCGGTTTTTTTGCCCGTGACCGGTCCAACGCCTCCCGAAGGATCTCGGCCTCCATGGTCTTGCGGCCGAGTTGGCGCTCGAGCTCGCGAATGCGATCCTCCATCTGCCGCACCTTCTTGTTGCTGGTCACATCGTCGTCCCCGCTCACCGCGACACTCCCTCCTTCCAGCATCAGCTTGCGCCAACGATACAAAAGATTGGGCGCCACGCCATTGCGGCGCGCGACAGCCGAGATGCTCTCGCTGCCGTCCAGCGTCTCCTCGACGATCCGCAGCTTTTCGGCGGAACTCCAGCGGCGCCGACGCCCGCCATCTGTGATGATTTCAACTTCAGACATGAGCACGTGCTTAGGGATATCCCTAAGCCTCCTGGTTCAGGCCCAGGTGTCCGGTCGAAAATGGGGCCAGTTCACCGACCCCTTCCTCGACCTCCGGCGCAGTCTTCTTGAGGGTTCCATTGTTGGTCACGGACTGGACGAGGTCTTTCCATCTGGGGCCCATTTGCGAAAAGCGTTCCACCCCTGTTCCGGAGTGTTTCAAGAAACGAAGAAACTCCTTAAGAAGAAAGGTTTGTTCCTGATCTTCTATAGTGCCTTGAAGCGCCAGTATCTCGCATTGCGTGGCGAGCCAGGTCCACGACCAATGGAAAAGTCCCGTCTTGCGGAGAAGCGTCTTCGAGACAACGACCGGGGAGTGATCCGCCTTGGCGACAAACTGGTTTGAAATCGTGATAACCGCGTCGATTCCGTTGGCCCTTGCCAGTTCCAGGTATCGTTGCACTTGATCCGGATCGAGCTTGGACTTGCCAATCTTGGCTTCTACAAGCGCGCTCCAAGTATTCTTTCCGGTTGAGACAACGAGCAACCCGTCGGGTCGGTTGCCTTTTTCGTTGCCTTCTTTAAGCACAATCTCGGTATACGCCTCGATTTTCGTGCGCTTACCGACTCGCAGTCCAACGGTGTTCAACACGGCTCCGGCAAGGGGCGGCATCTGTGGCAATAGCGACAGAAAAATGGACGCAATTCTGTTTTCGCGGCTGGTGTCCGCGAGAACAGGGAAAAGTCGAGCCCGTTCGCCTTGCTTCAAATACTCTGGCAGATCAGTCATTTTATACCTACCCACTGTCATTACAGTAGGAAGGTATTTGGCTGGACGTCAACTAATTCAATATTTTGGGTTGAAAGGAGCGTTCGGCCCTCGGTTTGCTGTGGTTTCGCGGGCTGATCTTTTGTGAATAAGATAGGGGGCGCCCGGGTCGGGCGCCCCTCGGTGTGCGGTGTCATGTCTCCGCATCAGCCGTCGAAATCGACCTCTTCGATCAGGCGCAGCGCGGCGGGGCGCAGCGCGGCCAGGTCCATCAGGTTGACCGGGTCGGCGGTGAACTCGCCCCAGCCACGGACCAGTTCGGCCGGCTTGGTGCCCGGTGCGATGGGGTATTCGTAGTTGGCCTCGGCATAGATCTTTTGCGCCTTGGGCGATGTCAGGAACTCCATCAACGCCAGGGCGTTTTCCCGGTTGGGGGCATGTTTCGTCATCGCCACGCCCGAGATGTTGACGTGGGTGCCGCCGCCCTCGAACTCGGGGAAGATCAACCGCACGCTGTCGGCCCAGGCCTGCTGTTCGGGGTCCGCCAGCATCTTGCCCATGTAGTAGGTGTTGCCTAGGCTGACGTCGCATTGGCCTGCCCAGATCGCCTTGATCTGTGCGCGGTCGTTGCCCTGCGGCTTGCGCGCCAGGTTGGCCTTGACCCCTTGCAGCCAGTCGCGGGTGCCGTCCTCGCCCTTGTGGTGCAGCATCGCCGCCACCAGCGCCACGTTATAGGGGTGCGTCCCCGAACGGGTGCACACGCGGCCCTTCCATTTCGGGTCGGCAAGGTCTTCGTAATTGGTCAGCGCCCCCTCGGCGACGCGTGCCTTGCTGGCATAGACGACGCGGGCGCGGGTGGTCAGGCCCCACCACCGCCCGTCGGGGTCATGGTAGATGTCAGGGACGTTGGCATTGAGCGTCTCGCTTTCCACCGGCTGCGTCAGCCCGGCGTCGACGATGGCCGACAGGCGCGAGATATCCACCGTCAGCACCAGGTCGGCGGGCGTGCGATCGCCCTCGGCATTGAGCCGTTCGACCAGCCCGCTTTTGAGGAAGGCAACGTTGACGTCGATGCCGGTCTGCTTGGTAAAGGCATCGGTCAGCGGCTCCAGCAGCTCGGGCTGGCGGTAGGAGTAGAGGTTGACCTCCTGCGCCATGGCGGGGGCGGCAACCGCCACGGCGGCCGCGGCCAGCAAAAAGGACTTCAGTGTCTTCGGCATCGTTCACCCTTTCGGATCAGTGTTGCGGTGATCCGGGTATATTCCGACAAAAACACTCGGGTCAATAGGTGAATGATTTAGTCGGGTTTAAGGCGCATCCTCGCCCCGCTCAACGGCCTTGGCCGCATCCCACAGCGCGTCCATCTCCGAGAGGTCCGAGTCCGCCGGGGATTTGCCGCGCGCCGCAAGCTGCGATTCGATATGGCTGAAGCGTCGCGTGAACTTGGCGTTGGCGGCGCGCAGGGCGGTTTCGGCATCGACGCCCAGGTGACGGCCCAGGTTGACCATGACGAACAAAAGATCGCCGAATTCCTCTTCCATCTCGGCTTGCGTCAGCTCATCGCGCGCCTCGGCCAACTCGCCCGCCTCCTCGACGATCTTGTCCAGCACCTCGCCCGTCTGCGGCCAGTCGAAGCCCACCCGTGCAGCGCGCTTTTGCAGCTTCAGCGCCCGGGTCAGTGCCGGCAGGCCGCGCGCCACCCCGTCAAGCGCGCCGGACTGGTCGCGCGCGGCGCGCTCGGCGGCCTTGATCGCCTCCCAGTCGCGGGTTTGCTGGGCGGCGGTCTTGTCGCGGCTTTCGTCACCGAACACATGCGGATGGCGGGCGACCATCTTGTCGCCGATGCGCTGCGCGATGGTGTCGAAATCGAACAGCCCTGCCTCGGCCCCGATCTGGCCGTGAAAGACCACCTGCAACAGCAGATCGCCCAGTTCCGCCTCGAGCTCGGGCCACTCGGCGCGCTCGATCGCGTCGGCGACCTCGTAGGCTTCCTCGATCGTGTAGGGCGCGATCGAGGTGAAATCCTGCGCCACGTCCCACGGGCAGCCGGTTTCGGGGTCGCGCAGACGGCGCATGATCCACAGCAGGCGGGGCAGGGGCGCGTCGTCGTGTCGGGCGCTGTCGTCGGGCATTGCGGCGGCTCCGTTGCTGGTGTTGAGTGCAACCTGACCCGGGCCGCTGGTGAAGTCCAGAGCGGCGCCGGAGGTGACCGGACAGAGGACAACGCGCATGGCATTGGAAGACGCAAAAACCCAGGTCGATCAGGCCTTCACCCGTGACGAGTTGCGCGGGCTGACGCATGAAAACACCTTCGGGGGCGCAACATCGTTCCTGCGCCGGCGCTATACCAAGGAGTTGCGCGGCGTCGATCTGGCGGTGACCGGCGTGCCCTTCGACCAGGCGGTGACCAACCGCCCCGGCGCGCGCCTGGGCCCGCGCGCGATCCGCGAGGCAAGCGCCCTGCAACCCTATGATCCGCCCTATGGGTGGGGCTATGACCCGTTGGGCGAATTCGCCATCGCCGATTACGGCGACATGGCGTTCGACTATGCCAAGGTGGCCGATTTTCCCGCCGCGCTGCGCGCCCATATCGGCGCCATCCTGGATGCGGGGGCGGGGGCGATCATGCTGGGCGGCGATCACTATTGCACGCTGCCCGCGTTGCAGGCCCATGCCGAAAGGCATGGGCCGATGTCGGTGATCCAGTTCGACGCCCATTCCGACCTGTGGCGCGATGACGACATGGATCGCATCGACCACGGTACGATGATGTACAAGGCGGTGAAGACCGGCATCGTGGACCCGGCGCGCTCGTTCCAGATCGGGATCAGGACGGAATGCGACGACTACCTCGGCATGTCCTACATCGACGCACGCAGCGTGCACGAGGCGGGTATCAAGGCGGCGGTGGCCCGCGCCAGGGAGCTGGTGGGCGATCACCCGGTCTACATCACCTTCGATATCGACGCGCTCGACCCCGCGTTCGCGCCCGGCACCGGCACGCCGGTCTGGGGCGGGTTGGCCAGTTGGCAAGCGGCGGCGATGCTGCGTGACCTGGCCGGGATCAACCTGGTCGGCGGCGACGTGATGGAGGTCTCGCCCCCCTTCGACACCACCGGCGCCACGGCGGTGGCGGGCGCGCATGTGGCGATGGAGCTGATCGCGCTGTGGGGTTGGACGCGGCGCGCGGCACGTTAGGATTGCCCCGTAAGTATAAGGAGAGGCTAGATGAAATGGCTTGTTGGCGCCCTGTCGGCCGTGCTTTTGATCATTGTGGGTTTTGCCGTTTGGGTGCGGCTGGCCCCGTCCGACCCGGCGCGCTGGCACATGGCACCCAAGGCCGCGCAGGACCGCGACATGCGCGCTGGCGTGATCCGGGTGATCGACGGTGGCGCCGACGATCTGGCCCGGCTTGACGCGATCATCCGCGCCACGCCACGTACCGCCCACTTGGCCGGGTCACTGGACGAGGGCATGCTCACCTATGTCACGCGCTCGGCGCTGTGGGGGTTTCCCGACTACACCACCATCGTGCAGCGCGGCGGTAACCTGACCATCCACGCGCGGCTGCGGTTCGGGCGCTCGGATTCGGGGGTCAACAAGGCCCGGGTCGCGCGGTGGCTCGAAAAGCTGGGGCGCGGCGGATGAACTGAGACAGCCCGCCGCCACCTCGCGCCACATTGGCACATTGAGCGACATCTGGCATTGCGCGGTGAACATGCGACCGTCGACTTGCAGGCAGATGCTTTGCCCAAGTTCGACCCGCGCGCCGTTGCGGTCGGTGCAATAGCAATCCACCGTCTTGCCGCCGATGGCGGCATCGGCATGCCCCGCGGACGCGCCCGCGACAGCGAACGCGGATGTCACCAGCACAAGGGTTGCTCCGCGCGTCATCGCGCCACTCTAGCATGGGTCGGCCCCTTGACCAAATGGGGCGAATGGCGCAGAGCACGGTCCATGATTTCGCGCGACCGGCTGGACCGGATCACAGACCGTTTCGAATATCTCGAAGCCCGGATGGCCGAAGGCGGCGGCGACATCGCCGCGCTTGGCCGGGAATATGCCGAGCTGCGCCCGGTGGCCGAACAGGTTGCGGCCTATCGGGCATTGCAGGCCGAGTGCGACGAAACCCGCGCGATGCTGGACGATGACGAGATGCACGCCCTGGCACGCGAGGAGATGGCAAGGCTGCAAAAGCGTCTCGAAGAGGTCGAGGCGGAATTGCAAAAGGCGTTGCTGCCCAAGGATGCCGCTGATGCCCGCCCGGCGATGATCGAGATCCGCCCCGGAACCGGGGGCGAGGAGGCGGCGCTGTTCGCCGCCGACCTGTTGCGCATGTACCAACGCTACAGCGAGGCGCGCGGCTGGAGCTTCGACATCGTCGAGATGCAGGAAACCGAACTGGGTGGCATCCGCGACGTGGTCGCCCACGTCAAGGGCGCGGGCGTCTTCGCGCGGCTCAAGTTCGAATCGGGTGTACACCGGGTGCAGCGCGTGCCGAGCACCGAATCCGGCGGGCGCATTCACACGTCGGCGGCCACCGTGGCCGTGCTGCCCGAGGCCGAGGCGGTGGATGTCGAGATCGACCCGAACGATTTGCGCATCGACACCATGCGCGCCAGCGGCGCCGGCGGCCAGCACGTCAACACCACCGATTCGGCGGTGCGCATCACCCACCTGCCCACAGGTATCGTGGTGACCAGTTCGCAGAAATCGCAGCACCGCAACCGCGAGATCGCGATGGAGGTGCTGCGCGCCCGCCTGTTCGATATGGAACGCCATCGTGTCGAAGGCGCCCGCGCCGCCGACCGGCGGGCCCAGGTCGGCAGTGGCGACCGCAGCGAACGCATCCGCACCTACAACTTTCCGCAGGGGCGTGTGACCGATCATCGCATCAACCTGACGCTCTACAAGATCGACCAGGTGATGATGGGCGATCTGGACGAGATCATCGACGCGCTGATCAGCGACCACCAGGCGGCGCTGATGGCCGAGGCGCAGGATGGCTGAGCCCACCACCCAGGACACACAGACCACGATCGCGGCGACGCTGCGCGACGCTGCGCGCGATTTGTGCGCGCATGGCATCACCGGTGCGGTGGGCGACGCGCGCCACCTGATGGCGCATGTGCTTGGCGTCGATCCGGGGCGGCTTATCCTGATGGGCGACGACCGGCTTGATCCGGCAAGCAGGAACCGGTTCCACAAACTGGTCCGTCGCCGCGCGGCGCGAGAGCCGGTGTCGCACCTGACCGGGCGGCGGCTGTTCTATGGACATGACTTCGCGGTCGACCCGGATGTGCTGGACCCGCGCCCCGAGACGGAAACGCTGATCTGCGCGGCGCTGGCCGCGCCCTTTGCCACGGTGCTCGACCTTGGCACCGGGTCGGGCGCGATAGTGCTGACGCTGCTGGCCGAACGCCCCTTGGCCACTGGCGTCGGCACCGATCTGTCGGCGCGCGTCCTGGCCGTTGCCGCGGACAACGCGCACCGGCTTGGGGTGGCCGAAAGGTGTGCGCTGGTGCAAAGCGACTGGTTCGCCGGCGTGGCGGGCCGCTTCGATCTGGTGGTGTCGAACCCGCCCTATATCGCGGCCGACGAAATGCCGGGGCTGGCGCCCGAACTGGCGCATGAGCCGCGCATGGCGCTGACCGACGAAGGCGACGGTCTGGGGGCCTACCGCGCCATCGCGGCCGGCGTGCGCGACCACCTCGCGCCCGGCGGGCGGGTGCTGCTGGAGGTCGGGCCGACGCAGGCCGCGGCGGTAGCCGCGCTGCTGCACCGGGCGGGGCTGGGCGATATCGCCGTGCTGCCCGACATGGATGGCCGCGAGCGCGTCGTTGTGGCGAGGCGCGGCGAAAATGCAACGGAAAGTGGCTCAAATCGCCCGGAATGCACATAAATTTTTGCCCGACCCCTTGTCACTACGCTGCAGGCATGACATTCGGGGGTTGTCAGTGCGGTGGATGCCAGCAGGCGATCCTGCCTGACGCCAAGCCAGAAAGTGTTGTGGGCCCCGAATATCTGGTCGCGCATGAGGCGCACCGCGGGACGCAACGAAAATGTGCCAAGGCTGGACAACTGAAAGCATGAGATCAAGCAAATCGAGGTCGCGGTCGAAATCGAACCGCAATTCCGGGCGCTCTGTCGGGAACGTTGTCAACCGGGTGTTCGAAAGCTCGGGCCCCGAAGGCAAGGTGCGCGGCACGCCGCAGCAAATCATCGACAAGTACAACCAGTTGGCGCGCGATGCGCAACTGGGCAATGATCGGGTCGCGGCGGAAAACTTCCAGCAGCACGCGGAACACTACCTGCGCATGCTCAGCGAAGCGCAGCGCGAAATGGATCAGCGCCGCGAGCAGCAGGAACGCGAGAACCGCGAGCGCCAGGCCGAACGCGACCGTGCGCAGCGCCATGATCGCGACGGCAACGGCAATGATGGCGGCAATGCCCCCCCGCAACAGGGTAAGCCGAAAGAAGCCGACAGCGCCACGCAGGGCGCAGAGGTGGCGGCGGAAGGCGAGGGCGTCGACGAAAGCACCCTGGTCGAGACGCCCGAGAACAAGCCCAGGAAACAACGCGCGCCTCGCGGCCGCACCGGTATCCCGCGCAAGCCCAAGGGCGAGGGCAAGAACGACCGCGACAACAGCAAGGCGGCGCGCAACGACGGGCAGTCGGGCGGCGACGACAGCGGATCGGACAAGTCGGATAATTCGGGCGACGACGGCACCCCGCCCGACACGCCGGCGGCGGCAGAGTAGGCGCGCGCCGGCTCAGCCCGCCGGCCCGACCGCCCGCGCCAGCGTGCAGAACTGTTCCAGCGTCAGCGTCTCGGCGCGGTCGGTGGGGCGTATGCCGGCGGCGGTCAGCACATTCTCGATATCCGGGCACAGCCCTCTGAGCGCGGCACGCAGCATCTTGCGGCGCTGGTTGAACGCCATCGCCACGACCCGCTGCAACACCGCCGGGTCCGCCGGGTAGCGAGGCTCGGGCAGGGCGGTCAGGTGCACCACCGCCGACGACACCTTGGGCGGTGGGGTGAAGGCCGCAGGCGGCAACGTCATCACGATGCGCGCATCGCAGCGCCAGGCGGCCAGCAGTGCCAGCCGCCCATAGGCCTTGGAGCCGGGCGTTGCCACGATCCGCTCGGCCACCTCGCGCTGGAACATCAGCGTCAGGCTTTGCCAGAACGGCGGCCAGCGCGGCGGCGTCAGCCAGCGCACCAGCAATTCCGTGCCCACGTTGTAGGGCAGGTTGGCCACCACCCGGATGGGTGGCGTCAGCCGCGCGGCGGCATCGACCGACAGCGCATCGCCCTGCACCACTTCCAGGCGCCCGGGATGGGCGGCGGCGATCTCGGCCAGCGCCGGCAGGCAGCGCGGGTCCTTCTCGATGGCCAGCACCTTGCGCGCGCCCTCGGCCAGCAGCGCCCGAGTCAGCCCGCCGGGGCCGGGGCCGACCTCGAGCACGTCCGCCCCCGACAGATCCCCGGCCTGGCGGGCGATCTTTGCGGTCAGGTTCAGATCCAGAAGGAAGTTCTGCCCCAGCGATTTGCGCGGTGCCAGCCCGTGCGCGGCGATCACCTCGCGCAGCGGCGGCAGGGCGTCGAGGCCGCTCATGCCCGCGCGCGGGTGGCGGCCATGCGCGCGGCCATTTGCAGCGCCGCGATCAGCGAGCGCGGATCGGCCCGCCCCTGCCCGGCGATGTCCAGCGCGGTGCCGTGATCGGGCGATGTGCGCACGAAGGGCAGTCCCAGCGTGACGTTGACGCCGCGCGCGAAATCCAGCGTCTTGATCGGGATCAGCGCCTGGTCGTGGTACATGGCGATGGCGACATCGAAGCCGGCGCGCGCGCCCTCGTGGAACATCGTGTCGGCCGGCAGCGGGCCGAAGATGATGTATTGCATGTCCTGGTAGCGCTGGATGACCGGGGTGATCACTTCGATCTCTTCGCGCCCCATCGCGCCGCCTTCGCCGGCATGGGGGTTGAGCCCGGCCACCGCGATCCGTGGCGCGTTTATGCCGAAATCCCGGCACAGCGCGGCATGGGTGATCTCGATCGTGTCGGCCAGGAGTTCGGAGGTCAGGGTCTGCGAAACCTCCGACAGCGGTATGTGGATGGTCGTCGGCACCACCCGCAGCGCGTCGCAGGCCAGCATCATCACCACCCTGTTCACGCCCGCCAGCGCGGCCAGGTATTCGGTATGGCCGGGGTGGGCGAAATTCGCGCCCTCCTTGAGCGCCTGCTTGTTGATCGGCGCGGTGCACAGTGCCCCTGCCGCGCCTGATTGCACCAGATCCACGGCGCGGGCGATCACATCGACCACCGCGGCGGCGTTTTGCGGGTCGATCCGGCCCGGCGTTGCCACCGCGGGAAAGGGATGTTCCAGCACCGGCAGCCCGTGCGGCAGGGCTGCGCGCACCTCGGCCGGGTTGTCGATTCGCGCCACCGGGGTGCCCGATGGCAGGTGGCGCGGATCGCCGATCCAGAAGAACGGCAACGCCCCGTCGAGTTCGGCCCACGCGCCGGCGGCGATTTCCGGGCCGATCCCGGCCGGCTCCCCGCAGCTCAGCGCGATGGGGTCGATCATTTCTCGATGATGCGCGCGTCGGCGCGCAGTTGTTCAAGATAGCTGTCGGCGAAGGATTCCAGCCGCTGGCGGCGCAACTGCGCCTTGATGTCCTCGCGCGAGGCATCTTCCTGCGCGGCCGGCGTGCGCCCGCACAGCATCAGGAAAACCAACGCCTGGCTCCCGTCATCGGCGGTGCGCGTGAGGTTGGTCGAAATCTCGCCGGAGTCGAGCTTGGCCAGTTCCAGCGCGATGTCGTTGGGGATGTCGCCGGGGGGGCGCGCGTGGCGCGTGAGCCGGGTTTCGGGCTGGCCCTTGGCGACGCCGTAGAGATCATCGCAGGTATCCACGCGGGCACGCAGATTGCTGGCCGTGCTCAGTGCGGCCTCGGTGCGGCCACCGGGGATCAGGTAGGTCGCATAGTCGATCGCGGCATAGTCGGGGGTCTTGACGCCGGCCTCCTGGATGTCGCGCAACTGGAACAGGGCCACCGCGCCATCCAGGGGCACCGGGTCGGTCACCTGCCCCGGCGCCAGCGAAAGGATCATCGGGCGCAGGGCGGCGGGCAGCTTGGTGATCGGCATCCAGTCGAGGCGCCCGCCATTGTCGCGCGTGGCGGCGGCCGAGTATTTGCGCGCCGCTTCGGAAAACGCCTGCGTGCCGGTGATCTGGCTGAGTTGGCGCGCGCGCGCCTGAACCTCGGCGGCCTGCGCGGGCGGCGCGGCCATGATGATTTCCGACAGCAGCACGCGCACCGAACTGCCCCCCGACACGGCGCTGAGCGCCTTGTCGACATCGGCCTCGGTGATGCGCACGCGCGGTCCGAAACGTGCAGCGACCAGTTCGCGCCATGTCACGCCGGCGGTGACGAAATCGCGCACCGTTTCCGGCGCCACGCCCTGGCGCTTCATCGTGGCGATGAACTGGTCCGGCGTCATGTCGCCGCGGTCGGCGAACTCCTTCAGCCCGGCCTCGATGCCTTGCTCGGTCAATTCCAGCCCGCTGTCGCGGGCCGCGGCCATCTTGAGCCGTTCCTCGATCAGTTGCTTGCGCGCCAGTTCTGTCGAGTCGCCCGGCGCGCCCAGCACGCCTAGCAATCGCGCGCGCTGCTCGATTTCGTAGCGCGTTACGACCGAGTCGTTGACCTCGATCACCGGGTCGAACAGTCCCTGCGCGGCAACTCCGACGGGGTTTGTCGCGATCGCGCCGACCGCCAGCAGGGCCAGGGTCAGCAGTCGCTGTACGTATCTCATGATGTTCATTTCCTGCATGTCCGGGCGTAACTATCACCCTTTGCGCTTGCGCTAAACCCACTCAACCCAACGGTAAAGCCGAAATTCGTCGATGGGGCGACCAGTGCCGACGACGTGAACCGCCGCGATACCGACACGCCGATCTCGACGCACTCGTTGCGATATTCCAGCGCCACCCCCGCCCTGGCGGCCTGGTCATTGGCAAGATCATAGCGCCAGTCGGCACGCCCGGTCCAGTGCCGCGACAGCCGGTAGGCGCCGTCGAAAGCCCATTCCGACTGGTCGGCGGGGCGGTTTTCGGCCGCATCCCGGCGCAGCCAGACAACAGAGCTGCCCAGCGACAGCGCGGCCGTTTGCCATTGCGCGCGCGCCTCGCCCTTCGAAAGCGACAGTGCGTCCAGGTCGAGCAGCCCGCGCGCCTCGAGTTCAAGCCCGCCCGGCGCATCGATGCGCCCGGCGACCAGCATGTCGGACGCGCGCCCCGCGAGGCCGGAGCTTTGCGTGAAGGCGGGATCGGGGGTGTCGAAAAAGACCTGTCCCAGGGTCAGGTCGCTACGCCAGCCTGTTGGCCCCATCCGCGACCAGTTGACCCCGACCGCCGCGGCGCCGCCACGTTCGCGCCGGTCGGGGGCGGGAAAATGCGACAGAGACAGCAAGTTGCCCTGGTCGAATTCGACCCGTGTGCTTTCGTCGTTGGGCACGCCCAGGCGGCTGCCGCCGGTCCAGCCCAGCATCGCCACCGGTTCGATCACATGGGTGACCCCGGCGGTGGTGGTTTTCGCCAGCGGCCAGCGCAGCGTCAGCGCGGCATGCGGCGTCGCCTGCGTGTGGGTGCCGGCAGAGGCCGGATCCTGGGCGATGTCGAAGGCGTCGAGCGCCACGCCGGTGACCAGCCCGGCGCGCAGCCCCCCGGCAAGGGTCCAGGTGCGCCGCCAATCGGCGGTGACCCCGGCGCGGGCCACGTCCAGGCCATCGCCGACGAGATCCCCGTCGGCATCCGCGATCGAGTTTGATGTTCGCCGGTGTGCGCTGGTCTCGGCCGACAGGCGCAACTCGCCGCCCAGGGCACGCGGGAACAGGCGCCGCTCGTAGCGCGTGCCGGCGATAATCGTCGGTAGCGTGGCGTTGTTCTCGCCCGGGCGCAGGCTGTTGAAATGTACCAACTCGGCGCGGATGAATTCATCGCGGCGAACGCGCGACAGCTCGACACCGCTGCGCAGGCGATCCTTGTCGGAATAGTCGTATTCCAGCAGGTAAGGGCGATCGCTGACTGCCTCGATCCCAAAGTCGAGCCGGAAATCGTTGCCCAGTTCGAAGCGGCCTTCGCCGAAGACGTGCCCGCGCAGCCCCGAAATCGGTAGCGTATCGTCCGAGATCGAGCCGCTGAACGCGATCCGACCGCGCCGAAACGCCTGCCGGTAGCGCCATTCCAGCGTGGTGGTTTCGGTTGCGATATAGGGCGTCAGCGTCAGGTCGCGGTGGTCGCCCATGCGGATGAAATAGGGCACCCGCACCCCGAAGCCCAGTTGCGTGGATTGATGCAGCGACGGGATCAGGAACCCCGTGGCACGGGTCTGGGTCGGGTCGGGCAGGCGCAAACGCGGCAGCCACAGGACCGGTACATCAAGCACGCGCAGTTGCGCCTGGTCGAAATAGAGCTGCCCGGCTTCCTCATCATGGACCACGCGGCGCGCCCGGATCTGCCACAGCGGCGGCTGGTCGCGTTCGCAGATACGACACGAGGTCGCGGCGACCTTGTAAAGCTGCGTATAGCGTCCGCCGACGCGGTCGATCTGGTTGGCGGCCATCTGAACGCGGTTGTCCAGAACCATCCGCGCGCTGCGCAACAGGCCGCGTTCCAGGTCGCGGCTCAGCTCGGCCGATTCCGCCAGAATGCGCGTGGTGCTGCCCTCGGTCAGCACGATCGGGCCGTCGATCTGCAGCGTTTCGCTGCTGCGGTCGTAGACGATTCGCGTTGCGCGCAGTCGGGTGTCGCCCTGCACCGCCTCGACATGGCCCTCGGCGACAAGGCGGGTGCGGCCAACCACCGACAGGTGGTCGGCAACCAGGATCGCCGGCGCCGCACGCGCCGAATCGCTGGCCGCGGCGTCGCCACGGCGCGGCCCGTCCTGCGCCATCGCCTTCGGCGCCGCCAGCGGCAATGCCAGCAGCGACGCGGCGATGATTGCCCCGATGGTGCGCCTGAGCGCGCGCATCACCCGTCCTCCATGTGCAACACCAGACCCGTGGCCAGCAATACCGAGGCCACCGAGGGCGCCCAGGCTGCCAGCATCACGGGAATCTGGCCGTTCTCACCCAGAACCTGCGCGAAATTGCGGACATAATAAAGCCCGAACCCCAGCATCACTGCCGAGAGCACCGAAACGCCGGTGCTGGCAAAGCGGATGTGGCGCATGGTGAAGGCCGCCCCCAGCAGCACCATCGCCATCAGGAACAGCGGCCGCGCCATTTCCATCTGGTACCAGACGGCGTGGCGCCGGGCCGAGAATCCGGCGGCCCTCAGTTGCGCGATATAGTCGGGCAGGTTCCAGAACTGGATCGCGTTGGGTTTGCCGAAACTGTCCTGGATGCGTTCCTGCGTCAGGGTGGTTGGGATGCGCATTTTTTCGCGGTCGTTCACGCCCTCCTGCGGGTTGATCCCGGCCCCCAGCGGCCAGACCCGCGCGCCCTGCAACAGCCACGTTCCGCCGTCGAGCTGCGCCGCCTTGGCCTGGATGCGCCGGATCGGGCCACCGTCGGCCGCGTAGCTGAGGAAGCTGACACCGAAAAGGATGGTGCCGTCCGGATTGGCGCGCGAGGCGCGGATCACCGTCTGCCCCTCGGGGCCGCCCTGCCTCAGCCACAAACCCTCGGCCGAGATCGACAGCGCGTCGCTGCTGCCCGTCCGGTAGGTGGTGGACAGCGCGTGATAACGCTTGGACGTGGCCGCGACGATCGGGTTCATCGTCGTCACCGCAAGCGCGCCGATCAGCCCGGCCACGATCAGCGGCGCCATCAGGCTGTTGAGCGCCGAACGCCCTGCCGCCCGGGTCACCACCAGCTCGCTGCTGCGCGCCAAACCGAGGTACATCGTCACCGTGGCAAGGATCATCACCAGCGGCATCACGCTGTAGAGCCCCTCGGGCACGTTGAGCAGCGTCAGCCCCAGCAGGTCGATGAATGCAAGATCGCGCTTGGCATGGCGCTGCACCTGTTCGATCAGGTCCACCATCGCCATCAGCACGAAGAACACGGTCAGGATGGCCAGGTAGGTCAGCAGGAACTTGCGCGCGAAATACCGGTGCAGGATCATGCCGCCGCCCCCCCTCGCATGGCCGGTGCGTGCGGCCGGCGCGCTCGCTGCACCCACCACAGCAGCGCAACCGCGATTGCCAGCCCCGTCGCCGAGGGCAGGTAGACCAGCGGCCACAGGGCCGCATTGCGCAGCACAGGGTCGATGATCAGCCCCTCGATGAACTTCACCGCGACCAGCAGCCCGACCGCCGCTATGACCTGCCGCCAGAGTCCGAAACGCGAGAACCCGCCGACCATCAGGGTGGTAAAGCCGATCAGCGCCGCCACGATACATAGCAGCGACTTGTTGAACCGGCCTTGCAGTTCGGCCTCGTACTCGCCGGGGCTGGTACCGGTTGCGCGCATCACGGCGGCCGGATCCCGCAGCAGTTTCGCCGTGGTCAGGAAGTCGAGTTTGCTGCCGGTGTCGGCGCTGGTGTCGATCAGCGCGCTGATGTCGTAGGCAAAATCGCTGAAATGTGTGGTGAACAGCGTGTCCGCCGCGCGCAGGTGGCCTTGCGACAGGCCGTCGATCATCACCAGCCTGGTGCTGGCGTCGCTGCGGGTCAGGTAGGCTTGCGCAGCGGTATAGGTCATGGTGATGTCGGGGTCGCGCCGGTCCGACAGGAACACGTCGCGCAAGGCGCCATCGGGGGTGATCTCGCGGATGAAGAAGGTTACCCCCGCGGTGGGGTGCAGGAAGGTGCCCTCGCTGAGAAGCTGCGCGGTGATATTGCTGGAAAGCTCGGTCTCGCGCTGGCGTAGCCGCTCGGTACTGGCGGGGACGAGGAAATGCTCCAGCGCGCCCATCATGACCGCGACGATCAGCCCGTAGTAGAGCACCGGCCGCGCGATGCGAGCCGGCGAGAACCCCGATGCCTGCATGACCACGAGTTCGCTTTCGCCGATCATCCGGTTGGCGACATAGGCCGCCCCCGCGAAGGCCGCCATCGGCAAGATCAGCGCGATCACCCGCGGCAGGGTCAGGACGGTCAGCTCCACCACCACGCCGGTGGAATGCCCGTCGCCGATCATCCGGTCGAACAGCAGCACCGCCCGGTTGATCCAGTATACCGCGACCAGCACCAGCGCGAAGAATCCGAACAGCACCATCAGTTGCGATAGCACGTATCGGTCGAATCTGCTCACCCGTGCCCCCCGGCAAATCTTGACTCTGGGCAGGTTACAGGATGTCAGGGTGGGGGAAAACTGCTATCTCATCCTTGGCAGAAACCCGGCGCGACGACGAGGAACGACAATGGGAGAGGCGTATTTCTATCACCTGACGCGCGCGCCGCTCGAGTCGACGCTGCCGATGTTGCTGGACAAGGCCCGCGCCGCCGGCTGGCGCGTCCTGGTGCGCGGGCGCGAGCGCGCGTGGATCGAATGGCTGGACGAAAAGCTGTGGCTCGGCCCCGACGACGCTTTCCTGCCCCACGGTATTGCCGGCGCGGCGCATGACGCCGATCAGCCGGTGTTGCTGAGCACCGATGCGCCGGGCGCTGTGCCGGCCAACGGTGCCGCCTGTCTGATGGCGGTGGACGGCGCCCCCGTCACCCCCGGCGAGGTGGCGGAAATGGCGCGCGTCTGCGTGCTGTTCGACGGCAACGACCCGGCGGCTGTCGAGCAGGCGCGCGCGCAGTGGAAAGAGCTTACCGACGCGGGCTGCAATGCGCAGTACTGGTCGGAAGAAACGGGCAAGTGGGAAAAGAAGGCGGCGCGCTGACCCGTCGCTCAGCGCGTCAGCACCAGTTCGCCGTTCGATATCTCGATACGCGAATAGCGTTGCAGGTAGCTCATTCCCAGCAGCGAGCCCGACATCTCGCCCTCGGTCACCCAGGCGCGCAGGTCGGTATCGGTGATCGGACCGATCGACAGGCTGTCGAGTTGCACCGGCGCCGTGCGCACCATTCCGTTGGCGGTCTGCGCGCGCCCGTAAAAGGCAAGCTGCCCGGTTTCGATGCCCGCCTTGCGGGCATCGTCGCGGCTGAGCACCAGCCCGGTCGCGCCGGTATCCACCACGAAGCGGATCGGCACGCCGTTGACCTCGGCGGTGACGTAGTAGTGCCCGTCCGGCGCGCGCGGAAGTTCGACGCGCCCTGCGCGTGCATCGACGTTTTGTGCCGGGCGCACCACCTCGCGCATCTCGCCCCACAGGCCCACCACCGCGATCGTGGCGGCAAAGATCAGCGCCCAGCTCAGCGCGTACTGCAAGCTGCGCCCCAGCGACAGGCGGTTCTGGGTGACGAACCACAACCCGATGAAGGCCAGCAGCGCGCCGAGGTAGATCAGGTTGGGCAGGTCGGACATGAGAGCGGGCGTTCCCGGGTTGTTTGCCAACAGATCGGCGCGGCGGGGTGCGATTTCAAGCGGCAAGTCCGAAGGCGCGCAGCCCGTCGAGGACGAACTGCACCGACAGCGCCGCCAGAAGCATCCCCAACAACCGCGTGATCACGTTGGTGCCCACGCGCCCCAGGGCCCGTTCGACCAGCCCGGCGGCGAGAAACATCACCATGAGGATCGCCAACACTACCAGCATCACGGCGATCACCACCGCCAACCCCGCCAGCCCCGGCTGCTGCCCGGCCAGCAGGATGATCGAGGCGATGGCCCCGGGGCCGGCGATCAGCGGGATCGCCAGCGGGAACACCGACGGGTCGTCGGTATCGTCCTCGGCCTGGCCCTCGCGCCGCTTGGTGCGGCGCTCGAACAGCATGTCGAGCGCGGTCAGGAACAGCAGTATTCCCCCGGCGATGCGGAACGCGGGCATGGAAATGCCGATGAAGCCAAGCACCGCCTCGCCGAAGGCGGCGAACAGGCACAGCAATATCGCGCCCACCAGGCAGGCGCGCAGGGCGATGGCGCGCCGCTGAGCGCTGTTCATGCCCTGGGTGAGCGCCACGAAGATCGGTGTCAGGCCGATCGGGTCGATGATCACGAAAAGCGTGGCAAACGCCGAGATCAGAAATGCGCTGTCCATGTCCCATGCCTTGCAAGCCGGTGACACGACTCAGCACCGGCCAACGGCGCGGTGTCAAGCGCAAGGGCGATGCTCATGCGTCGCGGCCCTGGGCGCGTTCCAGCTTGTCCTGAGCGCGCAGCCACAGATCTTCGGCGCGGGCCTGGGCGTCGCGCAGTTCGGCGTATTTCTTCTGCCACACCGCGGCCTCGTCGGCGCGACCGTCCTCGTAGAGCGCCGGGTCGGCCAGCCTGGAGACCAGCTTTTCGCTCATCTGGCCCAGCTTTTCCAGCCGGTCCTCGCATTTGCGCAGCTCGGCGCGCAGCGCCGCGACCCGGTCGCGATCGACGCGCGCGGCCTGTGCCTGCTGCTTGCGCGGCGTCGCCGGCTTGGCTGGGGTGTCAGTCTGCAACAGCATGCGGCGATAGGCTTCGAGGTCGTCCTCGTAGGGGCGCACGGTGCCGCCCTTGACCAGCCACAACCGGTCGGCGACCATCGACAGCAGGTGCATGTCGTGGCTGATCAGGATCACCGCGCCGCTGTATTCGGTCAGCGCCTCGACCAGTGCCTCGCGGCTTTCGATGTCGAGGTGGTTGGTCGGCTCGTCGAGGATCAGCAGATGCGGCGCCGCCAGCGTGGCCAGAAGCAGCGACAGCCGCGCCTTTTGCCCGCCCGACAGGTTGCCCACCGGGGTTTGGGCCTGGTCGGCGCCCAGCCCGAACCCCGCCAGCCGGGCGCGCAGCTTCGATTGCGCCTCGCCGGGACATTCGCGAAACAGGTGCTGCAACGGCGTCTCCTCGACGCGCAACTCGTCTACCTGGTGCTGGGCGAAGAACCCGATGCGCAGCTTGCCGGAATGCTGCATCCGCCCCGCCATGGGGGGCAGGCGCGCCGAAAGCAACTTGGCCAGCGTCGACTTGCCCTCGCCGTTCTTTCCCAGCAGCGCGATGCGGTCGTCCTGGTCGATTCGCAAATCGAGGTTGCGCAGCACAGGCGTGCCGTCATAGCCCACACTGACGCCTTCGGTGACCAGGATCGGCGGCGAAAGCTGTTCGGGTTCGGGAAAGGTGAAAACGGTGCGCGCCGCGTCCTCGGGCGCGCGGATGGTTTCCATCTTTTCCAGCATCTTGACCCGGCTTTGCGCCTGCTTGGCCTTGTTGGCCTGGGCGCGGAAGCGGTCGACGAAGCCCTGCAGGTGGGCGCGCCGCGCCTCCTGCTTCTTGGCCGCCGCGGCCTGCACGGCGCGCTGTTCGGCGCGCTGGCGGGCGAACTGGTCATAGGGGCCGCTGTAATAGGTCAGCTTGCGCGCCTCCAGGTGCAGGATGCCGCCCACGGCGCGGTTGAGAAGCCCGCGATCATGGCTGACGATCAGCACCGTGTGGGGGTAGCGTTGCAGGTAGTTCTCCAGCCAAAGCGCGCCTTCCAGGTCGAGGTAGTTGGTCGGCTCGTCCAGCAACAGCAGGTCGGGCTGCGCAAACAGCACCGCCGCAAGCGCGACGCGCATCCGCCAGCCGCCCGAAAAGGCGCTGCACGGCATGCGCTGCTCCTCGGCGTCGAAACCCAGGCCGCGCAGGATGGCGCTGGCGCGGGCCTCGGCCGACCAGGCGTCGATATCGGCCAGCCGCGTCTGCACGTCGGCGATGCGGGTGGCGTCGGTGGCGGTTTCGGCCTCTTCCATCAGCGCAGCGCGCTCGGTGTCGGCGGCCAGCACGGTGTCGATCAGCGACACCTCGTTGCCGGGCACCTCCTGCGCGACGCCGCCGATGCGCGCGCGGGGGGGCAGGGTGATGGTGCCGCCCTCGGGGTGCAGCTCGCCGCGGATCAGTTTGAACAGCGTCGTCTTGCCAGTGCCGTTGCGGCCGACCACGCCCACCTTGTGACCGGTGGGAATGGTGGCACTGGCACCGTCGAAAAGCGGGGCGCCCTCGATCGAGAAGCTCAGGTCGGTAATGCGTAACATGGGCGGAGCACTGAACCAGCGCCCCACCCGTGTCAATCGGCTTCGGTTATTTCAGGATGCCGGTCAGCCCCTCGACCGAATAAGCCCTGTAGGCGACGGCGGGGCTGCCATCTTCGTAGAGGAAGGCGAAGACGTGGAAGGCGTCATTGTGGGTCACGGCGCGGCAGAACCAGTCGTCGCCGGCCATCTCACCAGGGCAGGTGGCGAGGTCGATATGGGGTACCGATTCCTCGAACACCTCGTAAGTCATCACCAACGGGTCGGTCGTGTCGGCGGCGGCCAGGTGCGGCGCGACCAGGAGGGCGGCGGTTAGGGCGCCAGTCAGGTGTTTCATGGTTTTTCCTTCGCTGATTTGTCTGAGTGCTGGCTTCCTTCACGGTGGCTGCTCCGATTTCTGACAAAAAGAATCGGATAAGTAAAGATACGCATTGCCACAAGCCAGCAACCCGGCCTTGTCCGTGGCCCCTTTTCCCCACCCCGGGGCCGTGCTAAGGGCGCGCCAGAGCCTTCAACCCTTCAGAGGAAACCGCATCATGGCCATCCAGCGAACCTTCAGCATCATCAAACCCGACGCCACCAAGCGCAACCTGACAGGCGCCATCAACGCCAAGCTGGAAGCCGCGGGCCTGCGCATCATCGCGCAAAAGCGCATCAAGCTGACCAAGGCGCAGGCCGGCGTGTTCTATGCGGTGCACAAGGAACGCCCGTTCTACGACGAGCTGTGCGAATTCATGGCCTCCGAACCGATCGTCGTGCAGGTTCTCGAAGGCGAGGACGCCATCGCGAAGAACCGCGAAGTCATGGGCGCCACCAACCCCGCCGAAGCGGCCGAGGGAACCATTCGCAAGGAATACGCGCTGTCGATCGGCGAGAACTCGGTGCACGGCTCCGACGGCGAAGATACCGCGAAAGAGGAAATCGCCTATTTCTTCTCGGGCCTCGAACTGGTCGGCTGAACCCGCCGCCGGTCGCATGTCATCCGGGCCGTCCCTTCGGGGGCGGCCTTTTTCGTGCCGACAGCGCGCTCAGATACTGGCGAAGTCGGTGAAGATCTGGCGCGGTGGCAAATCGCGCGGCGGCGATGCCGGGACCGGCGCCGGGGCGGTGATTGCGGGCGCGGCCAGCGGCGGCTTCGCCGGGTCGGGCGCGGGCTGCTCGACTTGCGGGTGGGTGGACTGTGCCATTGCTCTGCCTCCTTTTTTCTGTTGCGCCGCGTGCCCGGGCGGACCGGGCAGGCGCAGGAGGTATCACAGCACGCAAATCTGCCGTCACTATGCCGAGAATCGGGCGTGCGCGGGGTCAGCCCTTGATCGCTGCGGTCACGATCACCTCGACCAGGTAGTCGGGGGTGGCCAGCCTGGCCTCGCCGGCGGCGCGCGCGGGCGTGTGGCCCTGCGGCACCCAGGCATCCCAGACCTCGTTCATGGCGGCGAAATCGCGGTCGAGGTCGGCCAGCCAGATGATCGCTTGCAGGATATGCGCGCGGTCGCTGCCGGCTTCCTCCAGCAGCTTGTCGACCTGGGCCAGGCAATCGCGGGTCTGTTCGGCCACGCTGTCGCCATGGCCGACCTGCCCGGCGAGGTAGACGGTGCCGTTGTGCTTGACGATCTGGCTCATGCGCGGGCCGGTGTGGTGACGCTCGATCATTTCGTGTCCTTTCAGATGCTCCGCCCCCGGTATCCGCGCCCCGGTTCGGCGGGTCAAGGGCAAGGCGCCGCGCGGCCACGGATCATGTCGGCGGCCTTTTCGGCGATCATGATCGTGGGCGCGTTGGTGTTGCCGCCGGTCAGCCGCGGCATCACCGAGGCATCGACGACGCGCAGCCCGTCGAGCCCGCGTACCCTGAGCCGAGGATCGACCACGGCCATCGCGTCATCGCCCATCCGGCAGGTTCCCACCGGGTGATAGATCGTGTCGGCGCGGGCACGGATATGCGTGGCCCACGCGTCGTCGCTCATGCCGTCGCGGGTGCCGAACAGTTCACGCTCGCAATAGGGCGCTAGCGCCGGGGCCTGCATGATCCGGCGCATCATCCTGGCGCCGCGGATTATGGTGCTCAGGTCGCGCGGGTCCGACAGGTAGCCCGGGTCGATCCGCGGCGCCGCGCGCGGGTTCGCCGAGTCCAGCGTCACCGTCCCGCGCGAATGGGGGTGCAACGCGCAGACATGGCACGAAAACCCGTGCCCGGCATGCAGGCTGCGGGCGTGGTCATCGACGATCGAGATGACGAAATGCAACTGGATGTCGGGCCGCGCCAGCGCCGGGTCGGTGCGCAGGAACCCCGCGCCCTCGGCGAACGGCGTGGCGATCATGCCGGTGCCGTCGCGCCGCCAGCGCCGGATGTGGCGCCACAGGTTGCGCGCCGCCGTCGCACTGATGCCGAAATTGTCGGTGTCGCGGGTTTTCCACGCCAGGGTGAAATCCAGGTGGTCCTGCAGATTGCGCCCCACGCCGGGCAGTTCATGGCGCAGCGTAACACCGTGAGGGCGCAGGTCTTCGGGCGCGCCTATCCCCGAGAGTTGCAGCAGTTGCGGCGAGTTGAACGCGCCGGCGCACAACAACACGTCGCGCCGTGCCTTGACGTGGTGTCGGCGGCTCCGCCGGCGATAGGCCACCCCGGTGGCGCGCTGGCCCTCCAGCGTGATCTGTTCGGCATGGGCGCGGGTGACGACGGTCAGGTTGGGCCGGTCCATCACCGGGTGCAGGTAGGCGGCGGCGGCCGAGCACCGCTCGCCCCTTCGCGCCCCGTCATGAAACTGGGTGACATCGTAAAGGCCGACGCCCTCGGTTTCGCCACGGTTGAAATCCTCGCGCTGGGGGAATTGGCATTCCCCCGCCGCTGCGACGAAAGCACGGCTCAGGGGCCGGGGGCTTTGCTGCGGGGTGACCTGCAGCGGCCCGGCGTCGCCGTGAAAATCGTTGGCCCCCGCGGCGTGGGTCTCGGCGCGCTTGAAATAGGGCAGCACGTTGGCCCAGTCCCAGCCGTCGCAGCCCATCTCGGCCCAGCCGTCGTAATCGGCGTGGTGGCCGCGGACGTAGAGCATCGCGTTGATCGCGCTCGACCCGCCCAACCCCTTGCCGCGCGGCTGGTAGCCGCGTCGCCCGTTCAGCCCCGGCTGCGGCACCGTGCGGTAGGCCCAGTTGTTCAATCTGGGCCGTCCCGGCAGCAACGCCACCGCCCCCGCCGGCGCCCGCACCAGGATCGAACGGCCGGCGCCGCCGGCTTCCAGCAGGCAAACGGTGGTGGTGGGGTCTTCGCTCAGCCGCGCGGCGAGCACGCACCCGGCCGAGCCACCCCCGACGATCACGTAGTCATAGAGCATGGCCGCCTCCCATGCTCGAACCGTAAAGGCGAGCCCTCGGTTTGCAAGTGTTTTGCATGCGCAAACCCGGTGGGTGCGATGTGCTGGCGGCCTGCAAGGGCATAGAGAAGAACTATTGTTACTATCTTCGGTATTTATTTGCATGATGGCCGTGGCTGCGATTTACCCTCGGGCGGCAGGGCGCGGATCGTGGCGGTGCGGCGCCGGTGCCTTTCGACACACCCCTTTCGCGCAGGTTGACGCCCCGATGACGATATCCTCCCCTTCGAACCTGTTTTCGCTGACCGATGCTGCGCGCCCGATGCTGGATCGGGCCGAGGGCATTTACATCTTCGACACCGACGGGCGGCGCTATATCGACGGCTCCAGTGGCGCCATGGTCAGCAATATCGGCCATTCCAACCCGAATGTCCTGGCCGCGATGCGCGACCAGATGGCGCGCGCGACCTTCGGCTACCGCCTGCATTTCCGCAACCAGCCGGCCGAGGACCTGGCCCGGCGCACCGCCGCGCGCATGCCCGGTGACCTGGACCGGGTGTTTTTCGTCTCGGGCGGATCCGAGGCGGTGGAAAGCGCCACCAAGCTGGCGCGCCAATACGCCATCGCGCGCGGGCAGGGCAGCCGTTGGAAGGTGATCTCGCGCTATCCGTCCTATCACGGCTGCACCCTGGGGGCGCTGGCGCTGACCGGCTACGACCCGCTGTCCGAGCCCTTCACGCCGATGATGCGGGCGATGCCCAAAATCCCCGCGCCCACCTGTTACCTGGACCGCGACAACCTGAGCGACGCGGAACGTGGCCTGAAATACGCCGACATGCTGCGCGACGAGATACTGGCGCAAGGCCCCGACAGCGTCCTGGCCTTCATCATGGAACCCGTCGGCGGGGCCTCGACCGGGGCGCTGGTGGCGCCCGACAGCTATTACGCGCGCATCCGCGATATCTGCGACGAGTTCGGCATCGTGCTGATCTATGACGAGGTCATGAGCGGGGCGGGGCGCACCGGCGCCTTCGTGGCCGCCGACCACTGGGGAATCGTGCCCGACATCGTCACGCTGTCCAAGGGCTTTGCCGCCGGCTACGTGCCGCTTGGGGCGGTGGTGGCGCGCACCGGCATCGTCGATGCAGTGACCGGCGCGGGCGGCTACGCCAACGGGTTCACCTATGCCGGCAACCCGCTGGCCTGCGCCGCGGGGCTGGCGGTGCTGGACGAGATCGAGCGCGCCGGCCTGATCGACAACGCCGCCCGCATGGGCACGCGGCTCAAGACCGGGCTGGAGGCGCTGATGGACCGCTACCCGTTCATCGGCGACGTGCGCGGCAAGGGGCTGTTGCTGGCCTTCGAACTGGTGGCCGACCGTGAAACGATGGACCCGCTGCCGCCGGGGCTGAAGGCTTACGACCGGCTGGTCGAGCTGGCCTATGCGCGCGGGCTGATCATCTATTCGCGGCGCACCCGCGGCGGGCGCGCGGGCGATCATTTCCTGGTCTGCCCGCCGCTGATCGTTACACCCGCGCAGGTCGATGACATCCTCGGTCTGCTCGACGACAGCCTTGCCGCACTGGCGACCGAGCTGTCGCTGCCGGTGGCGGCGCCATGAGCCTGCCCGACAAGACCTGCGCCATGGCCGAGGCCATCGCGCGCATCCCCGACGGCGCCAGCGTGATGCTGGGCGGCTTCGGGGTGCCGGGCACGCCGTTCTGCCTGATCGAGGCGCTGGTCGAGCACGGCGCGCGCGATCTGACGATCATCAAGAACGATGCCAACGAGGCCGGTATAGGCGTCGATTGGTTGCTTCAGGCGGGGCAGGTGCGCCGGCTGATCACCTCGCATATCGGGCTGAACCCGCGCGCGGTGGCGATGATGAACGACGGCAGCCTCGATGTGGAGTTCAACGCGCAGGGCATCCTGGCCGAGCGCATCCGCGCCGCCGGCGCCGGGGTGATGGGCTTCGTCACCAATATCGGCATGGATACGGTGCTGGCCGAGGGCAAGCAGCGGGTCGAGACCGCCACCGGCGAGGGGATGTTCGAGCCCGCGCTGCACGCCGATTTCGCGCTGGTCCATGCCGATTGTGCCGACCACTTCGGTAACCTGTCTTTTGCCGCCAGCGCGCGCAACTTCAACCCGCTGATCGCCACCGCGGCGCGCTGCGTCATCGCCGAGGCCGAGCGCGTCGTTCCCCTGGGCGGGATTGCGCCCGACGATGTGCACACGCCCGGTCCCTTCGTCGATCACGTCGTGGAACTGCCAACCCTGCCGGAGGTCTACGGTGTCGTCCAACGCTAGAAGCCGCATGCTGGCGCGTGCCGCCGCCGATATCGCGCCGGGGATGTGCGTCAACCTTGGCATCGGCCTGCCCACGCAGGTAGTCGCGCACCTGCCCACCGGTGCGCAGGTATGCCTGCACTCGGAAAACGGCATCTCGGGCGTCGGACCGGTGCGGCCCGCCGGGCAGGAGGACCGCAACCTCATCGACGCCGGCGGCAGCTATGTCTCGACGCTGCCCGGCGCGGCCTTTTTCGACAGCGCGCTGTCGTTCGCCATCGTGCGCTCGGGGCGGCTGGACCTGACGCTTCTGGGGGCGTTCGAGGTCGCCGCCAACGGCGATCTGGCCAACTGGATCATCCCGGGGCGGTTTTCGCCCGGGCCGGGGGGCGCCATAGAACTGGCGCAACGCGCGCGCCGGGTGGGGGTGCTGACCGCGCATGTCGACAAGGCCGGCAACCCCAAGATCGTCGAGCGCTGCACCTTGCCGCTGACCGCCGCCGGCTGCGTGAACCGCATCTATTCCGACATGGCGGTGTGCGATGTCACGCCCGATGGCCTGGTGTTGCGCGAACTGGCCGAAGGCGTGCGCGCCGAGGACGTGGTCGCCGCCACCGGCGCACGGCTGACGGTGCCCGATACCGAGCTGCCGGTTTTCTGAGACCACGAACGGAGGCCCCCGTGACACCAGAGGACGAAACCCGCATCCAGGCATCGGTCGACGCGCTGTTCGAGCGCGAGCTGGCGTTCCTGTCGGAACTGACGGCCCACCCCTCGACCCGCGGCAACGAACAATCGGCACAGGATTTCATGGCGCGCGAGATGGGCGCGCGCGGGCTGGCGGTGGACCGCTGGCAGATCGACGTGGACGACATCAGCGCTCTGCCCGGCTTTTCCCCCGTCATCGGCAACTATGACGACGCGGTGAACGTGGTCGGCGCCCATGCCAGCCGCACCCGCAAGGGCCGCTCGCTGATCCTCAACGGGCATATCGACGTGGTCCCGGAGGGCCCGCACGACATGTGGGACAGCCCGCCATATGCCCCGCACATCGACGCGGGCTGGATGTACGGGCGCGGCGCCGGCGACATGAAGGCCGGGCTGGCGGCCAACCTCTTTGCGCTTGACGCGCTGGCGGCGCTTGGCCTGCGACCGGCGGCGGATGTGTATGTGCAATCGGTGGTCGAGGAGGAATGCACCGGCAACGGTGCGCTGGCCTGCCTGCAACGCGGCTACCGCGCCGACGCGGTGCTGATCCCCGAGCCGTTCAACGAGACCCTGGTCGACGCGCAGGTCGGGGTGATGTGGTTCCAGGTGCACCTCAAGGGGCTGCCCACGCACGTGGCCTATGCCGGCAGCGGCGCCAACGCGATCGAAGCGGCGATACCGCTGATTGCCGCGCTGCACGAGATGGAGGCGCGCTGGAACGCGCCCGGTCGGCGCCCCGACGATTACGCCGGTCACGACCACGCGCTCAACCTCAATATCGGCAAGATCGCCGGCGGCGACTGGACCAGTTCGGTGCCTGCCTGGTGCGTCTTCGACGTGCGCATGGGGCTGTTTCCCGGCCAGGACATTGCCGCCGCCCGGTCCGAGATCGAGGACGTTCTGCGCCAGGCGGCGCGCGACAACGCCTTCCTGCGCAACAACACGCCCGAAGTCGTCTGGCACGGGTTCCAGGCCGAGGGCTACGCGCTGTCGCAAGACAGCAGCGATGGCGCCCGCAACGCCATCGCCGCGCTGAGCGGGGCGCACAAGACCGTCTGCGGCGCACAATTGGACAAGGTGGCGATCACCGCCACCACCGATGCGCGCTTTTTCGGGCTTTACGCCGACACCCCGGCACTGGTCTACGGGCCGCGCGCCGAGGCGATCCACGGCTTCAACGAACGGGTCGATCTGGAAAGCCTGCGCCGCGTCACCCAGACCACGGCGCTGTTCATCGCCCGCTGGTGCGGCCTCGAAGACGCCTGAGCGGCCCTCGGCACCCGAAACGGCTTGCCGCCGCGACCGGCGGCCGTCTCACCCTGTCGGGCGGCTGGGCGTCACCAGATCGCGCAGCGCCGCGTCCAGCGGTGCGGGATCGTCAAGCTGCAACCGTACCGGCAGGGTGATGACCTTCGCGCGGAACGCCGGCGGCAGGCGCACGGCATCCTTTTCGGTGGTCACCAGTTGGGCGCCGCGCAACCGCGCCTCGTGCTCCAGCCGCGCCAACAACGCCGGGCTCAGCACCTGGTGATCGTCCAGCGCCTCTGCGCGCACCAGGTGTGCACCCGCAGCGCGCAGGGTGGCAAAGAATTTCTCGGGGTGGCCGATCCCGGCGAAGGCCAGGAATGGCGTGTCGGTCCAGTCCATGCCCGTCTGCAGCGGCGCCAGCGCACCGGTCAGGTGAGGCAGGCCGCCAAGCGCCCCGCCCCAGTCACGTGCAAAGCGCGCCTGCGCCTCGGGCGTGCCGATCGACAGAACCATGTCGGCGCGTGCCAGCCCGGCCGCTACCGGCTCGCGCAGCGGCCCGGCGGGCAGGCAGCGCCCGTTGCCGAAACCTTTGGCCGCGTCCACCACCACGATCGACAGGTCCTTTTCCAGCGCCGGGTCCTGGAACCCGTCGTCCAGCACGATGACCTGTGCGCCCGCCGCCACCGCACGCGCCGCGCCGGCGGCGCGGTCGCGCGCCACCCAGACGCGCCCGAAGGCGGCCAGCAACAGCGGCTCGTCACCCACCTGGGCGGCGCTGTGGCGGGCCGGGATCACCTCGACCGGGCCGCTCAGTCGCCCGCCATAGCCGCGCGAGACCACGTGCGCCTCGACATGGCAGGTGCGCAGCGCCTCCAGCAGCGCGATGACTGTCGGTGTCTTGCCACTGCCGCCGGCGTTGAGGTTGCCCACGCAGATCACCGGCACGCCGGCGCGGGCCCGGCGCCCGCGCGCCAGTCGCAGTGCCGTTGCGCGGGCGTAGAGCGCGCCCACCGGCGCCAGCAGGCGCGCGGGCCATGCCGGGTGTGCGGGGTCGGTGTACCAGAAGGCGGGCGGGCGCATCATCCGCCCTCCCGCCGGTCGAGCACGTCCTGTGCCAGAGCGATCAGCCGGTCGGTGACCTCGGCGCCCTCGGTGACCACCTCCCAGGCCGCATGGGCCATCGCCGCGGCCTGTTCCGGCGCGATGACCTGCACCAGCGCGGCGGCAAGCGTGTCGGCGTCGCGCACCATGCGTGCCGCGCCGGCCGCAGCAAGGCGGTCATAGGCGGCGCGGTGATGGCCGACATTGGGTCCATGCAGGATGGCCGACCCAAGCGCCGCCGCGGCGTAAGGGTCGCGCCCGCCATGGCCGGGCTCCAGCGAACTGCCGATCAGCGCGACCGGCGCCAGCCGGTACCACAGGCCCGGATCGCGTGCCGCGCCGGTCAGCAACACCTGCGTGGCTTCGGCGGGCCGCTCGCCGCGCGCCCAGTGCGCGACGCGCCAGCCGCCTGCGTCCAGCGCCCGGGCGATGTCGGCGTGGTTGTCCTTGGCATCGGGCATGACTATCAGCAGCCGCCGGTGCGCCGATTTCAGCGCCGCGCGGTGTGCCGCCGCGATGGCGGCGATCTCACCGGGCTGTACCATCGCCGCCAGCCAGACCGGCCGCCCCGCGATCGCGGCCTCCAGTGCCGCGATATCTGCCTCGTCGCAGGGCGGGGCGATGCCGCCGATCTGCAACCGGCCGGTGACCCGGATACGATCCGCGGGCACGCCCAGCCTCTCGAGACGCCGCGCCGCGTTGGCATTGTTGGCCAGCACCGTGTCGAAACGCTGCAACACCGCGCGCGCCGGGTCGGGCCAGGGCCGGCGCCGGATCGGCGCCAGGCTTGCCTCCTCGGCATCGGCGAGGATCATGGCGATACCCGCCGCGCCGGCGCACTCGATCAGCGCCGGGCGCAGGGCGCCCTCGGTCCAGATGCAAAGATCCGGTTTCCAATGCGCGAGGAATGCCTCGATTGCCGGGATATACTCGGGCGGTGCGGGTTGGACGATCATGTCGTCCTGCGGTGGTGGCGCCATGGTGTCGTCGGCTGCCGTGGTCAGCAGAAACCCGGTGCCGGGTCGCTGCGCCGCCAGCCTTTCCGCCAGCGCCGCGAGCGCCCGCGCGCCCCGGGGGCTGGCGGCGTGGCCCCAGACAAGCTCGCCGGTCGGGCGTGGCGGCAGCGACGGGCCGTCTGCCCGCGCGTCGCCGGGGCCGCCATGGGCCAGGGCCATGTAGCCGGGCAGCCCCAGCAACCGGGTCACCATCACCCGGGCTCAGCCCAACTCTTCGGTCGCGGAGGTTTCGGTTTCCTCGTCGCGCAGGCGGTGCAGGTGGGCGATGAAATAGCGCATGTGGGCATTGTCCACGGTGCGCTGTGCCTCGGCTTTCCAGGCGTCGTGCGCGCTGTCGTAGTCGGGGAAAATGCCGACGATATGGATGTCGTCCACGTTCTTGAACCGGTTCGAGGACGGGTCGACCAGTTCGCCGCCGAAAACGAGGTGCAGACGCTGCGTCATGGGCTGTGATCCTTCGTGCTGTGCTGTTGTGCCAGTGCGCGCAGCCTAGAGCCTCGGGGCGCGAATGTGAACCGCGCAGCGCGGTGTCGGTGGCCCGTGCGGGGCAGGGGGTGCGACAGGATGGCCCATTCCCCTTACATTCGGTAAAGCGCATATGCGGATTCGGTAATATACGGAGAAGCAGGTGATACAGAACGTTCTCAACGCCATCGCCGATCCCACGCGTCGTGCGGCGCTGGCCATTGTCTGGGACGGCGGCGAGCATTGCGTGTGCGAACTGATGGCGCGGCTGGATGCCAGCCAGAGCCGGATGTCGCGGCATATGAAGGTGCTGCGCGAGGCAGGGCTGGTGACCGACCGGCGCGATGCGCAATGGGTGCGGTTCCGGCGCAACCCGTCGCTGGCCCCCGCGCTGGTGGCGGTGGTCGATGCCGTCGTCGCCGCCGAAAGATCGGCAGTTCCCGAGCAGGAAATGGAAACGGCATGACGACCGAAACTCATGACACCGCTGCACCGCGCGAGACACCGGATTGGGCCTGGCACCTGGGCGTTGCGGGCTTCGCTGCCGTCTGGTGGCTGGTTTACCGCCAGTTGATCCCGTTTTCGGAATGGGTGACGGCGTTCTTTCCCGTCGAGCGGCACAGCCACACCGGCGAGGCGATCGCGTTCTTCGTCTACGACGTGCCCAAGGTGATGCTGCTGCTGGCGCTGATCGTTTTCGCCATGGGCGTGGTGCGCAGTTTCTTCAGTCCCGAGAAGACGCGCGCACTGCTGTCGGGCAAGCGCGAGGGCGCGGGCAACGTGATGTCGGCGGGGCTTGGCATTCTCACCCCGTTCTGTTCGTGCTCGGCGGTGCCGCTGTTCATCGGCTTCGTGTCGGCGGGCGTGCCGTTGGGGGTGACGTTCTCTTTCCTGATCGCGGCGCCAATGGTCAACGAGGTGGCGCTGGTGCTGCTGTTCGGGCTGGTCGGCTGGAAGGTCGCCGTTACCTACCTGGTGTTCGGGCTGGCCATCGCCATCGTCGCGGGCTTCGTCATCGGCAAGCTGCGCCTCGAAGGCTGGTTGCAGGACTGGGTGCGCGACATCCATTCCGGGGCCAACGCGCCGGTTGCCGGCGAAGACGAGAAGCTGACCATGGTCGAGCGCTACAAGTTGGGGCTGGAGGCGGTGCGCGAGATATTCGCCCGCGTCTGGATCTGGATCGTCGCCGGTATCGCCATGGGCGCGCTCATCCACGGCTACGTGCCCGAGGACCTGATGGCGCGGATCATGGGCGCCGATGCGTGGTGGAGCGTTCCGGCCGCGGTGGTGATCGGCATCCCGATGTACACCAACGCCGCCGGCGTCATCCCGATCGTCGAGGCGCTGCTGGGCAAGGGCGCGGCGCTTGGCACCGTGCTGGCCTTCATGATGAGCGTGATCGCGCTGTCGCTGCCCGAGATGATCATCCTCAAGCAGGTGCTCACCTTGCGGCTGATCGCCGTCTTCGTCGGCGTCGTCGCCAGCGGCATCCTCGCCGTCGGCTTCTTGTTCAACCTGATTTTCTGAAATCACCCCTACCGTCGAAAGGAGACGCCCATGAAAACCGTCAAGGTCTACGGCCCCGGCTGCAAGCGCTGTGAGGCGACCGAAAAAATGGTCAGGGACGCGGCCGGCAAGCTCGGGCTGGAGGTCGAGGTCGAGAAGGTGAGCGACCCGAAATCCATCGCCATGGCCGGCGTGATGTCGACGCCCGGCATCGCGGTCGACGGCAAGCTGGTGCATACCGGCGGACTGCCGGACGAGGCGAAGCTTGAAGGCTGGCTTTCGGCCTGAGCCGCGCGGCCGCCGGGTTGCCTGCACTCTCGCGCATCCCGCCCCGGCGGGTTGCGTGCCCTATCGTTGCGCCCTGGTTTCCCCGGTCAACGGCAACCCGCGCCTATCCCGCGCAGCACGACAGTTTTGCCACGTCCATGTCGAAGGTCTGCGCGGCGAGCTTCAGGCCCTCGACCGTGGTGAGATAGGGGAAAATCGTCGCGCCCAATGCCTTGGTCGTCATCGCGAATTTCAGTGCCATCGCGAGCGTCTGGATGCTGTCGGCCCCTTCAGGGGCCACGATCACACCGCCGAGCAGGCGGTCGGTATCGGCGTCCGCCACCAGCTTGATCAGGCCCCTTGTGTCGCGTGCGGCCAGTGCGCGGGGCACGTTGTCGAGGCCGATGACGCTGGTCTTGACCGCGTGTCCGGCCGCGTGTGCCTGCGCCTCGCTCAGCCCGGCGCCGGCGACCTGCGGATCGGTGAACACGACCCATGGCATCGCGGTGTTGTCGTATCGCTCTGTCCCGTCCAGCACGGCGTTGCGCGCCGCCATTTTCGCGCCATAGGCGGCCATGTAGACAAACTGGTCGCGGTTGGTCACGTCGCCCGCGGCATAAATGCCGGGCCGTGTCGTAGACATGTCGTCGCTCACAATGATCGCGCCCCGTTTATCGGTTTCCACGTCCATATCCGCCAGTCCCAGACCTTCGCTGTTGGGGGTGCGCCCCGTGGTCAGAACAAGATGGCCTGCGGTCAGATCCCGTGCAACACCGTCCTGCGTTACCGTCAGGGTTGCGTGACCGTCCTCGGCTCGCGCAGCCTGATAGCTCACGCCATCGACAACGCTTACGCCTTCGGCGCGCAGGATGTCCGACAGCGCGTCCGAGACTTCAGGGTCGGTCCGCGGCAGCAGGCGCGAGCGGCACACGATCGTCACCGCCACTCCCATCCGCGCCATCATCTGCGCCAGCTCGACGCCGATATAGCCACCGCCGAGAAAGATCAGGCTTTCGGGCAGGGTCTCAAGCTCCAGCAATTGCGTGCTGTCCAACGCCGGCACCGCATCGATACCCGCGATATCCGGCACCGCTGGCCTGCCGCCCGTGGCAACAATGACCTTGGGCGCGGTGATCTTGTGTTCGCCGATCTCGACACCGCCATTCACCAACCGCGCAGGGCCTTCGCCGATATAGGTGACGTCTTCATAGCCCGGCAGCAAGTCGGCATATTTCTTCTGCCTCAGGTTCGCAACGAGGTCGTCCTTTGCTGCTACCAGCGCCGCCCAGTCGGTGACCTGCGCCTCACCCCGAAGGCCGGGAAAGCGGTGCGCGGCCTTCGCGCCGTGGATCGCCTCAGCGGCGCGGATCATCGTCTTGGAGGGCACGCAGCCAACATTGACGCAGGTTCCGCCGATGGTGCCATGCCCGATCAGCGCGACGCGCTTGCCGCCTTCGGCTGCAGTGATGGCCGCCGAGAAACCGGCCGATCCGGCACCGATCACGGCAAGGTCGAAATGGTTCATGGGTGAGCAGCAATCATCTTTCACGAGGTCATCCTTTCGGCGCGATCAAACGCGCGCCTGGTCTGCGGGTGAGGCGCCACGGTTGTGGTCGTGCGTATCCGCCGCCGCTGCTAAGCCCGCTCATCGTGGCGCGCACCTCTTCGAGTGGCGCGGCGACTATCGTTGCTCACCAGATCATCATGCACGCGATCATCCGCCTGCAACGGCGGGATAACCGGCATTGGCCGAGGCCGCGGCGATGGCGCCGGCGTCGGTCACGCCCTTGTCGAAAATGACCGTGGCCGTTTTGGCATCGAGGTTCACCTCGACCGAGCGAACGCCATCCACATCGGCCATCGCGCGCTTCACTGTCACCGGACAGAGCGCGCAGGTCATGTTCTCGACCGCGAAGGTCACGGTCTGCTCGGCGGCGACCGACTGCGCGGCGGCGGGGATAGCGGTCGTCGGGGCGGCGGCAGTCAGCCCGAACAGGGCAACGGCAAGGATCTTTGTCATCGGTATCTCCTATGGGTCAGTAGAGAAACGGCGCCCACCAGTCGATGGTGATGGCCGAGAGCACAAGCATGAGCGCGGCCCAGAGCGCCGCCTTGGTGATCCGGGCGGACGACGGACGCGCGCAGTAGGAATCGGCCGCGCAGATCGCAGGTCTGCGGAAATGGACCTGCCAGAATCCGGCCACGATGAAGCCGAGCGCAATCACGGCGAAGACAGGCTTGTAAGGTTCCAGCGCTGTCAGGGTGCTGATCCACGCTCCGGAAATCCCGAGCATCAGCAGTACCAGTGGCCCCACGCAGCAGGCCGAGGCCAGAAAGGCGCCCATGACGCCCCCCACTGCGAGCCAGCCCTTGCGGTCATGACGATCTTCGCTTGAGGTTTCGGATTGCTTGTCCGTCGCGCTCATGTGACTCGCCTCGCGTCATTGATGGATCTTCAGTATAAGGTCTGTAGCGACCACAGGCTCAAGGGGAGACTTCACATGCCCGATCACGAGACCGAGAGCAGCATGAAGCGCGGCGAACTGGCCCGCCTCACCGGCTGCAACATCGAGACGATCCGCTATTATGAAAAGATCGGCATGCTGCCCGATCCACCGCGGACATCCGCCGGGTATCGCGTTTATTCGCGGGACCATGTCACGAGGCTGCACTTTATAATGCGGGCGCGCGAGCTTGGTTTCGCCATGGAGGACATCCGCGGGCTTCTTGGGCTTGGCGATCGTGCCGCGCCCACCTGCGCCGAGGTCAAGGCCCGCACCGATCGTCACCTTGCCGATGTTCGCACAAAGATCGCCGACCTGAAGCGGATTGAGGCGGTTCTGGCCGCCACTGCCGCAAAGTGTTCCGGCGCGGAGGTTCCCGAGTGTCCGGTGCTCGATGCGATCGGCTCGTGACGGGTTGGCGCTCGCTCTCACGCGGGCAGGGATGGTCTGTTCGCGGCTATGCCGGTCCCGGGCCAGTTACGCGCACTGGCAAGGGTGGGCGGCGGCATTTTCCTTGCCGCGGCTCATTTCGCGCGTCAGCCAGAAGCCCGAGAACAGCAGCAGCCCGCCGCCCATGATCATGCCGCGCGCGGGCACCTCGCCGAAGACAAGGAACCCCAGGCTCGCCGCCACCACCGGCGAAACGATGATATCGACCAGCGAATAGACATTGGCGTTGATCTGTTTAAGCACCAGGGAGATGCCGAAATAGGCGAACCCGGTCGAGACGATGCCAAGGCACGCCGCCCACAGCATCACCGGCAGCGACACGCCGAGGGCGGGATAGGCAACGTGCCTGCCGACATCGCCCGGCCCGGCCAGAACCAGCGCGGGCGACAGCAGGATCGCCGCCACCGCCATCGACCAGAAGATGTCGTTGCCGGTCTCCTCGCGCCCCTCGTGGCGCATCCAGGTGACCATCGCCGCATAGATCGCTCCGGTGCTGAGCGCGACAAGATTGCCGAACCAGTCACCGCCCGCCAGCGGCCTGGCCAGCACGATGCCCACCAGCGCCAGACCGAAGATCAGCACGTAGCTTTTCTTCGCCGGCTCGCCCAGGAACAGCGCCGAGAAGATGAAGACGAAAAACGGCGCCACGCTCCAGAACACCACCGCATTGGCGATCGGCACCAGCGTCATGGCATAGTTGAAGACGCTGATCTGTGCCGCAATCAGCGCGCCGATGATGATGGTGTCCTTGAGGTTGCCGCGCGGAAAGCGAAGCGGTCGCCCGGTCGCACGCGGGATCGCCAGCGCGAGAAACGCGGCGGCAAAGCTCAGCGCGTAGAAATTCAGCGTCTGGATCGGGATCGCGTCGCCGGTCAGCTTGACGAAGACGCCGATCGTCGCCTCGGAGACGGTGATCAGTACAAGCAGCAGGAAAACGGTCATGGAAAACGTGCTACCGGCTGTCGCGCGTGATGTCGATTGTCTCGGCACCGCTTTCGTCGAGGCAGCGGTCCTCGACCTGAAGCGTGACGAAGAAAAAGCCGAACCGCTCACCCAGCATGGAATGGGCCGCCTTCAGCACCTCCTGCGGGTCTTGATCATCCTGAACGCGCAGGTGGCCCGAAAAGACGTATTTGCCGCTGGTCAGCGCCCAGGCATGAACGTGATGGACATCCGCGACGCCGTCGAGTGCCTCCAGGGCCCGCGTGACGTCGCCGAGGCTGACATCGGTCGGCGTGCCCTCCATCAAAAGATGCATCGAGTCGCGCAGTATCCCCCAGCTTGCCCAGATCAGCACGAAGCCGAACGCCATGCCCAGGATCGGGTCGATCAGCAGAAAACCCGTGAATTTGATGACCAGCGCGGTGACGATGATCAACAGGCTGCCGACGAAGGTCTGGATGATGTGCCACAGCGCGCCACGCACGTTCAGATCGCTCTGGCTTTGTTTCCAGATCAGCCCGAGCGAGATGACCTCGGTCACCAGCCCGCCGGCCGCGGCCCAGAGCATCGGGCCCGTGGGCAGGTCGATGGGGTC
>NZ_JAGXFK010000007.1 GCF_024637375.1 Sediminimonas sp.
GCCCAAGCTCGTGCAGCGCGCGCGCCACCCGGCGGCGCGCCGCCGATGGGCCGGGCGCCTCGCGCGCGTCCACCGCCGGGGGCGGCGCGGTGACCAGGCTTTCCCAGCCGCCTGCCGCCGGCTCGGCCATGCGGGCCAGTTCGCAATCCTCGCGCAAGCGTTCGGCGGCGGTGACAAGCGCCTCGGACAGGAACGGCCGACCATTCCTGTCGCGGCGCCGCGCCAAGGCCGCGACGGGGGAATCGGGGGCGCTGTAGCGCATGCGCCCGCCGTCTTGCGCGGGCGGGACGGCCGCATCACCGGCGCCGCCGGGCCGGCCTACGAACGGGATCGGCGCCTCCTCGAAACCCCGTGCCGCGCGGTTTTCCGCCTCGGCCATGGCCCGGCGACAGACCTCGCGCCCGGCGCCGGTGACACGGTAGCGCGACACCCGGCCCGGTGCTGCGCAGTCGATCCAGCCATTCAGCGCCATCGCCTGCGCCACCGGGCGATCGACCACGGCGAGGCGCCGCGTCTCGCCACCGGGCAGGTCACGCACGACCACGGCCTTGTCCATCTCGCGCGCCACCGCCAGCACGGTCGCGGGCTTGCACAGGTGGTTCAGGATCGGTGCCGCATCGCGTTCGAGGCGGTCGCCGCCGCAGCTCATCTCGGAGGGGGAATGCTTGGTCATCGGCGGGCCGTCCTTTCTGCTGTGCGCGACTGCCGGGGCGTGCCCGGGCACGGGCGCAGGTGTCCCGTCCCCGAGCCGCCGCAGCGCCTCGTCCACCAACAGGTCGTCGCGGCGATTTTCGAGAGTGCGGATCTGGCGCAGCACGGTCGAGGCGTGACAGCCGGCCGCGCGGGCCAGTTCCCGGATCGGAAGCCCGTGCTCGGTATGGGCGATGTAGCGCCAGGCCTCGGGTGAAACCCAGCCCGGCACGGGCATTCCGACGACATCGCCGGACATGGACCTGCGCGGCATATCTGCCTCCTTCACGTCAGCGGTACTGCCAAACTTATCCAAGCCTTATCCCCAGAATTGCCCACAAGTTAGGCGCGAGATCGTTACCTGTTGGTTAATAGTTTGCGATATGGAAATGATTGTTTCTAACTTCTAAACAGTTTGGAAACGCTCCGCGCACGCGCCGGACGCCGCGCGCAACACCTTCTGTTTCCGTGATTATCTCGGCGCCTCTTGGGGATAACTGCCGGGGACACCGATATGGACGAGCTACTGAAACACCTCGACACGCTGCGCCGGCCGCGCCTGCTGAACAGGGCGGCGCGCATCGGCTTGCAGGAGTATTGTTGCGAAGGTCACCTGCGCCGCCTGCTGCCGGGCACCGAGCCCGGGCGCGGCGCCGCCACCCTGCGCGCGCTGGTCGAGATGGAGGCGGCACTCGACGCGCAGCGCCGCGCCGGGGCGGCCTGCTACAGCGCCTGCCGCCACGTCGATGTGCTGATCGCGATGATGGGCGAGGCGCGCCTGCTACGCGCCAGCACGGCGGTGCCCTGAGAGCCGCCCCCGCTCAGGAATAGGCGTCTGGCTCGGACGCCTTTTTCTGCGCCACGTAGCCGGCCAGTGCCTCGGCGATGCCGGGGTCCATGGCCGGCTGCTGGTAGGTGTCGAGCAATTGCTGCACGCGCGCGGCGGCCAGCACCTGGGTGTCGCGGGCGCCTTCCTCGAACCAGGTCTCGAAGGGTTTGTAGTCGAACACCTCGGAACGCCAGAACGCGGTCTTGAAATTCGCCTGCGTGTGCGCGCAGCCCAGGTAGTGCCCCCCGGGGCCGACCTCCCGAATGGCATCCATCGCCTGCGCGTTCGTATCCACGTTCACGCCCTGGGCGAACTTGTGCAAGGCGCCCAGCTGGTCGGCATCCATCACGAATTTCTCGAAACTGGCGACCAGCCCGCCTTCGAGCCAGCCACAGGCATGCAGCATGAAGTTCACACCTGACAGCAACCCCATGTTGAGGCTGTTGGCAGTCTCGTAGGCGGCTTGCGCGTCGGGCAGCTTGGCGCCGGTGAACGACCCCGCCGACCGGAACGGCAACCCCATCCGCCGCGCCAGTTGCCCGGCCCCGTAGGTGATGTGGCTGGCCTCGGGCGTGCCGAAGGTGGGCGCGCCGCTGTTCATGTCGATCGAGGTGACGAAGGCGCCGAAAATCACCGGCGCGCCGGGGCGGACAAGCTGGCTGTAGGCGACACCGGTCATCACCTCGGCCAGCACCTGGGTCAGGGTGCCGGCAATCGACACCGGCGCCATGGCCCCCCCGACCACGAACGGCGACAGGATGCAGGCCTGGTTCGCTTCGGCATAGATCTCCAGCGCCCCCATCATCACGTCGTCGAAGGTCAGCGGCGAGTTGATGTTGATCAGCGAGGTCATCACCGCGTTGTCGCGCACGAACTCCTCGCCGAACAGCAGGCCGGCCATCTCGACGCTGTCGCGGGCGCGCGCCGGGTCGGTGACCGAGCCCATGAACGGCTTGTCCGACAGCGTCATGTGGGCATGCAGCATGTCCAGGTGGCGCTTGTTCACGGCCACGTCGGTGGGTTCGCACACCGTGCCGCCGGAATGGTGCAGCCATTTCGACATGTAGCCCAGCTTCACGAACTTGCGGAAATCCTCCATCGTGGCATAGCGCCGACCGGTGTTGACGTCATGCACGAAGGGCGGGCCGTAGATCGGCGCCAGGACCATGTTGCGCCCGCCGATGACGACGTTGCGCTCGGGGTTTCGGGCGTGCTGGGTGAATTGCGACGGCGCCGTTTCGCACAGCTTGCGCGCCAGCCCGCGGGGGATGTGCACGCGCTCGCCCTCGACATCCGCGCCGGCCTCGCGCCAGCGCTCCAGCGCCTTGGGGTTGTTGACGAAATTGACGCCCACCTCTTGCAGGATGGTTTCGGCGTTGGCCTCGATGATTTCCAGCGCCTCGTCGTTGAGCTCCTCGAAATTGGGGATGTTGCGTTCGATATACTGTGCCGTCTCGAACGAAACCGCGCCGCGTTCGGCGCGCCGCGCCGCGCCGCCGCCCCGGCCCCTGCGCCCTGCCCGTGCCCCTGCGCCCTGCGATTGTGCCATGTCGAACGCTCCTGCATGTCCAGTCCCGGCCGACTGTCGGCCGCGCGCCTGTCTTCAGGCCGTTCTAATGGCTCGCCCCGGGCGGGCAGTGAAAATATGCGCCGCAATAAGCCCCATCCGCGACATCGTCCGCGCGCTGTCCCTCTTGCGCCAATCCGCGCCGGCCACTACTAGGCGGACATGAGCCAGACACCCGAACATGATCGCCTTCTCATCATCGACTTCGGCAGCCAGGTCACGCAACTGATCGCGCGGCGCCTGCGCGAGCTGAACGTCTATTGCGAGATCCACCCGTTCCAGAACGTAACCGGCACGATGCTGCACGACATGGCGCCGCGCGCGGTAATCCTGTCGGGCGGCCCGGCCAGCGTGACGCAGCCCGATGCCCCGCGCCCGCCGGCGCAGGTGTTCGAGCTGGGCGTGCCGGTGCTGGGCATCTGCTATGGCCAGCAGGTGATGATGGACATGCTGGGCGGCACGGTGGAATCGGGCGACGGCACCGCCGAATTCGGCCGCGCCTGGGTCAGCCCGACCGACGAACGCACCACCCTGCTGAAGGGCTGGTTCGACGACGGGCGCGAGCAGGTCTGGATGAGCCACGGCGACCACGTCGCGCGGCTGGCGCCGGGATTCGCCGTCTACGGCACCTCGCCCGGCGCGCCCTTCGCCATCACCGCCGACGTGGCGCGGCGCTTCTACGCGGTGCAGTTCCATCCCGAGGTGCACCACACCCCGGCCGGGCGCACATTGCTGGAAAACTTCGTGCGCGAGGCGGGCTTTGCCGGCGACTGGACGATGCGCGCCTACCGCGACGAAGCCATCGCGCGCATCCGCGACCAGGTCGGCGACCGCCGCGTGATCTGCGGGCTGTCGGGGGGCGTCGACAGTTCCGTCACCGCGGTGCTGCTGCACGAGGCGATCGGCGATCAACTGACCTGCGTCTTCGTCGATCACGGCCTGCTGCGGCTGGGCGAGGGCCAAGAGGTCGTGACCATGTTCCGCGACCACTACAACATGCACCTGATCCACGCCGACGAAAGCGAGCTGTTCCTCGGCGAACTCGATGGCGTTTCCGATCCGGAAACAAAGCGCAAGACAATCGGCAAATTGTTCATCGACGTGTTCCAGAGATACGCCGACGGTATCGACGGCGCCGAGTTTCTCGCCCAGGGCACGCTCTACCCCGACGTGATCGAATCGGTCAGCTTCGCGGGCGGGCCCAGCGTCACCATCAAGAGCCACCACAACGTCGGCGGCCTGCCCGAAAAGATGGGCCTGAAACTGATCGAGCCGCTGCGCGAGCTGTTCAAGGACGAGGTGCGCAAGCTGGGCCGCGAACTGGGCCTGCCCGCGCATTTCATCGGGCGCCACCCGTTCCCCGGCCCCGGCCTGGCCATCCGCTGCCCCGGAGAGATCACGCGCGAAAAGCTGGACATCCTGCGCAAGGCCGACGCGGTCTATATCGACCAGATCCGCAAGCACGGGCTCTATGACGAGATCTGGCAGGCCTTCGTCGCCATCCTGCCGGTGCGCACCGTGGGCGTGATGGGCGACGGGCGCACCTATGATTTCGCCTGCGCCCTGCGCGCGGTGACAAGCGTGGACGGCATGACCGCCGACTATTACCCGTTCAGCCACGATTTCCTTGGCGAAACGGCCACGCGGATCATCAACGAGGTCAAGGGCATCAACCGCGTCACCTATGACGTGACCTCGAAACCGCCGGGCACCATCGAGTGGGAGTGACCGTCGTGCGCCCTTCATCTTTCCCAAAATACTCTCGGGGGTGAATTGGCCGCAGGCCAAGAGGGGGCGGACAGCCCCCTTGCCCTGCCCGCCGCAGGCGCGGCCCTCTCACGCCCTCAAAGGCTCAGCTTGTCGCGCATGAAGCCCAGCGCCACGTTCAGCCCGTCGGGCGCGATGCCGTGGCCGGTGCCCTTCTGGATATGGGCATAGACCTGGTCGAATCCCGCGTCCTGCAACCCCTGCGCCGCCTCGGGCAGCGACTGCACCGGCACCACGTCGTCCTGGTCGCCATGCACCAGCAGCACCGGCGGCTTGCTCACCGCCTCGTCGCGCAGCAGTTCGGGCGACAGCAGCCGCCCCGAAAAGGCGACCACGCCGGAAATCTCGTCCTCGCGGCGCGGCGCGACATGCAGCGCCATCATCGAGCCCTGGGAAAAGCCGAACAGCACCATCTGTTCGGGCAGCATGTCCTCATCCACCAGCAGCGCATCCAGAAAGGCGTTGAGATCGTCCACGGCCTGGTGCATCCCGCGCTCGGCAACATCCTCGGACGACCCGTCGATCCACGGGATCGGGAACCACTGGAACCCCAACGGCGCCCCGGCGCAGGCCTCGGGCGCATCGGGGGCCACGAACAGGGTGTCGGGCAGGTGTTCGCCCAGCACGTCCGCCAGGCCCAGCAGGTCGGCCCCGTTGGCGCCGTAGCCGTGCAGGAACACCACGACCGACCGCGCAGTGCCCGAAACCGGCGCCCGGCGTTCTGCGTTCAATACCCGTGTCATGCGATGCCTTCCCTTTGCTTTTCGACGTGGTAATAGGCCCACAGCAGCCGCGCCGCAACCGCACGCCAGGGGCTCCATCGCTCTGCCATGGTGCGCAGCTCGCGCTCTTTCGGGCGGGCCTCCAGCTCGTACAAGAGCCGCGCCGCCTCCTGCAGGGCCAGGTCGCCCGGGGCGAAGACATCGGCGCGGCCAAGGCTGAACATGGCGTAGATTTCCGCCGTCCAGACACCGACCCCGGTGACGGTGGTCAGCTCGCGCACCACCGCGTCGGTGGGGCGCTGACGCAGCGCGTCGAAGTCGATCCCCGCCCCGGCCAGCGCCCGCGCGTAGCGCGCCTTCTGCCGGCTGAGGCCGGCGGCGCGCAGCGCCTCGTCGTCGGCGCCCAGGATCGCCGGCGCCTCGGTCAGCCCCGCCGATTCGAGCCGCCCCCATACCGCGCGCGCCGCCGCGGTGCTGACCTGCTGGCTGACGATGGCGCCCAGAAGCTGCGCGAACCCGTCCGGCCGGCGGCGCAGCGGCAGCGCCCCGGTAAGCTGGTAGGCATGGGCCATGCGGCTGTCATTCGCCGCCAGCCACGCCGCCCCTTCGGCCACGCAGGCCGGGGTTTCGATGATCCGCCCGATTTCGTGGTCTTCTTCGTCCATGATCTCATCCCCTGGCAGTCACGCGCCGCGCCGGCGGGCCGCATCGCCGTCTTGGCACGCGCGCCGGCGCGGTGCAATCGCCGCACCCGACGGGCGGGTGCGCGAAACATGGCTTGCAGCCGTTCCAAGGCCGGTCTAGCAACATCGCATGACGGAATCCGCATATCATCCCGCCCCCCCGGACGACGACCGTCGCGCACGGCGCAACGTCGTGGTACTGGTGCTGGCGCAGGCGCTTCTGGGCGCACAGATGCCGATGATCTTCACCATCGGCGGGCTGGCGGGGCAATCGCTGGCCACCAACGTCTGTTTCGCGACGCTGCCGATCTCGCTGATCGTCATGGGGTCGATGCTGGCGGCGACGCCGGTTTCGCACATGATGCAGAAATATGGCCGTCGGGTCGGTTTCATGATCGGCAGCGGCGCCGGCGCCCTGGGAGCGGCGGTGGGCGCTTACGGGCTCTACCAGGCATCGTTCCCGATATTCCTGTTGGGCAGCCTGATTACCGGTGTCTACATGTCGGCGCAGGGGTTCTACCGATTTGCCGCCGCCGACACCGCCAGCGAGGCGTTCCGCCCCAAGGCGATTTCCTACGTCATGGCCGGCGGGCTGGCCGCCGCCGTGATCGGCCCGCAACTGATAAAGGCGACCAGCCAGGCGCTGGTGATCCCGTTCCTGGGCGCCTACCTGACGGTGATCGCCATCAACGTGGTGGGGGCGGGGTTGTTCTTTTTCCTCGACATTCCCAAGCCCCCGGTGCCCAGCGAGGATGCACCGAAGGGCCGCACCCGGTGGGAACTGATCACCACCCCGCGCATTGCCGTGGCGGTAATTTGTGCCATGGTGTCCTATGCGCTGATGAACCTGGTGATGACATCGACGCCGCTGGCGGTGGTCGGCTGCGGATTCGACGAGGGCAACGCGGCCGACATCGTCACCGCGCACGTTCTGGCGATGTACATCCCGTCGTTCTTTACCGGCCACCTGATCGCGCGGTTTGGCACCGAAAAGATCGTCGCCACCGGGCTGGTGATCCTGGCCGGGGCGGGCGCGGTGGCATTGCAGGGCGTCGATCTGTCCAATTTCTTTGTCGCCCTGGTGCTGCTGGGAATCGGCTGGAACTTCGGTTTCATCGGGGCCACGACGATGCTGGCCGGCGCCCACGAGCCGCACGAGCGCGGCCGCATGCAGGGGCTCAACGACCTGCTGGTGTTCGGCGGTGTCACCGTCGCCTCGCTGGCATCGGGCGGGTTGCTGAACTGCTCGGGCGGGACGGCGCAGGCGGGGTGGGCGCTCGTCAACCTGGCGATGGCACCGTTCCTGGTGCTGGCCGGCGGCGCGCTGATCTGGCTGGCGCTGCGCCCCGACGACGCCTGAGCCCAACCTGAGCCCTACCATCGCCCGGTCGCAGCCCGCGCCATCAGCCGCGCGCGGGTGGCCACGCCGGCGGGCTCCAACCCGGCCCCGGCCACCAGGCCCGGCCGCCGCGCCGCACGGGCCAGC
>NZ_JAGXFK010000051.1 GCF_024637375.1 Sediminimonas sp.
GAGAGGAGATCAAACGAAAAACCATGCTCACGCGGCGCTTGCGCCACGAAACTGAAACCGCATAAACTTAATCGAGGATGGGCCAGAGCCTCCAATCCGAAAATCGCTCACGCGTCCCAAATTATCTGACGACGGACACACCAGCATCACTTGGATGAGTTGATGGGCGACCTGGACCCGGTTCTCGCGGATGCCGCGCGTGAAGTCGCTTGCGGTCATTCGGCGGGCTCCTTTTTCGTGTTCCGGGGGTCGAGCGCATGGCCCGATGCCGGGCCGCGGACGGGCTGGATCAACATCCGGTCGAGCCACAGATCGCGGCGCGTGCGGAACTGCTCCAGGCCGATCGTCATCCCCTTATGCCCCTTGGCGGGCTGGGCGATATAGGTGCCCAGCAGCCGATCCCACCACGGCAGGTTGAAGCCATAATTCGAGTTCGTCTCGCGCGGATCGACGGAATGGTGAACGCGGTGCATGTCGGGTGTGACCACGAACAGGCGCAGTATGCGATCGACGGGGCGCGGCAGGTCGATGTTCGCGTGGTTGAAGAGCGCGGTCGCGTTCAGCAGCACTTCGAACAGCAGAACTGCGATGGCCGGGGGGCCGAGCGCCGCGACAACCGCCAGCTTGACCCCCATAGAGATCAGGATTTCCACCGGGTGAAAGCGCAAGCCGGTGGTTGCGTCGAAGTCGAGATCGGCGTGGTGCATCCGGTGCAGCCGCCAGAGCCCCGGCACCGCATGGAACATCACGTGCTGGAGATAGATCGCCAGATCGAGCAGCAGCATCGAGACCACGATGGCCAGCCAGAACGGCACGTCGATGTTGTTGAACAGGCCCCATCCACGATCCTCGCCCATGACCGCAAGGCCGACCGCGACGATGGGAAACGAAAGCCGCAGGATGGCCGTGTCGACCACGACGAGCGCAAGGTTGTTCGTCCAGCGGATCACGCGCGGGATGTCGCGCCGACGCCGGGGTGCCGCGACCTCCCAAAGCGCCATCGCCGCCAGCACGCCAAGAAAGATGCTGAGGCGGATCGCGGGTTCGGCGGAAAGGATGGTTTCGGACATGGGTTTGACCCTTGGGGTTGCAGAAAGCACCGGAATTGCTATCATTCAATTCACTACTTGAATGTCTAGCCCTTGGAGTTCCCCGTGTCAATCAGCCCGAAAACTGCCCTGCTCGAAGAATATGCGCTTGTCGCCCGCGCGCTGTCGGCCCCGGCACGGCTTTCGCTGTTGGAGCAACTGGCGCAAGGGGAACGCGGGGTGGAGGCCCTGGCGGACAAGACCGGCCTGACCGTCGCCAATTGCTCGCAGCATCTGCAACAACTACGCCGCGCGGGCCTTGTCACCGGTCGGCGCGAGGGCAAGGCGGTGATCTACCGGTTGACCGACACGCAGACGCTGGCGCTGATGGACCTGCTGCGCATCGTGGCCGAGCGGAACCTGGCACAGGTCGACCGCATCCTGCGCGGCCTCTCGGACGGGCAAGACGCGCCCGAGCCGGTCAGCCGCGAAGACCTTGCCGCCCGACTGGCCGAGGGTTCCGTGACCGTTCTGGATGTGCGCCCCGCGGATGAATACGCCAGCGCGCATATTCCCGGCGCGCGCAACATCACGCTGGCTGATCTGGAGCGTGTCCTGCCCACGCTCGACCCCGTCACCGAAATCGTCGCCTATTGCCGTGGCCCTTATTGCATCTATGCCTATCAGGCGGTCGCGGCCCTGCGGAAGCACGGGCTGAACGCAAAGCGACTTGACGGCGGTCTCCCTGAGTGGCGTGAAGACGGGCGACCCGTGCTCACCGAGTCAACACCGGAGTAACAATGGAAGCCTGACATGCGACCAGTCCGATTCTGGATTTGGTACTTTGGTGATCAGCCTGGCAACCAACCGCTCCAACGTAGATGCAATCCAGCATCGGCCAACAATTTCTTGGCCTCTTTGAAGCGGCCACATTCATCATCTGCGTCCATCAATCTGGAGCGCGCAAATCGGCATTCTGCGCATTGCAGCCGTTCGTGCCCGACGCAGCGAATGCACACTTTCCACCATCTGTGAAGTTAACGCCGATGAGGGTCGGTTCACGACAGACGGGGCATTGTTGCACAAATCCCTTGCTGACAGGACTCCCCTTTCCCCGGAGGGAGTTATCCTACGGTCTCAGTGGTGGTATGCCGAGCGCGGTGTAGCGGTTGAGGACGGCGATGCGGACATGGATCTCGGCGACCTGGCGGTCGAAGTCCCGCGCCATGAGGCTCTGCCCCAACGATTTCACGCAATGCATCTTGGTCTCGACGCGGCTCCGGAGGTGGTATCCGCTCCACCGTCGCCAGATCGCGCGGCCGAGGTATTTCGATGCCCGCAAGGCCTCGTTGCACGCGATGGCGCCTGCCGTGGTTGGCTTCCACGATTTGGCGTTGTTGCGCGGCGGTATGTCAGCGTTGGCGCCTCGATCTGCGATGGCATCATGGCACTTTCGGGTGTCGTAGGCTCCATCGGCGGTGACGGTGCCGGTCTCCTGCTGGGGGGCGACCTGGTCGAGCCGCTCGGGCAGCATGGGCGCATCGGCGGTCGGCCCTGATCATGGCAGATCGGCTCTGAGGGAATTTCGGGACGGAGCGCGACCATGCTGATCCATCTTCATAAGCAAGCTACGACGACGCCGAAGGTTCGGGCGGTCGGCGACGGGCAATGCCCACATGGGCACCGCCAAGGCGGCCACGGCGGCAAGGTCAAGGTCAAGGTCCAGGTCGCCTCGCCCGTACCGCTCAGCACGTCCATAACGCTTTGCGCGGGGGCGACGGCAGGCCCTCACCGCCCCGCATGGCCCATTCAGAGCAGCTTGTTCAACTGCCGATCGAGGCGTGCCGCCGGGTTGCTGTCAATGCTGCGCGGCGTCACGGGGTCCTCGGCGGCTTGGGATTTCGGAGTCGGCCGCCGGTTCAGGTAGTCGCTGAGCGCATCCATGAAACAAACCGCATCGCCCTCGGACCACGTAAAGGGGTCAAACTGGTTCAGCGACAGATGCGGCACCAGCTTGAGGCTGCGCAATGTCTGGTCCTGCGTCACGGCGGCGGTCATCGACCAATCGGGAAACCAGCGGTCGTCCAGCTTGCGCACCAGCAGAAGCTTGATGTCGGTGTGCCGCGGATCGGCCGTGATGCGATCGAACACCGCGCGGATGTCGGCGACCTCGCCCTCGAGCCATTGCAGGAACGTGGTGTTGTCGTAGATCAGCGCGCCTGACAGCCCGTCCCTGGCATTGTTGCGCCGCGAGACCGCAAGGATTTCCCCCGTCTGCTCGAATGAAAACCCCACCGGCCGGGAACAGTAGGTGAGTGCAACGATGTTGGTCATGGCAAGGCCCTTTCATGTGCGATCGCCAGATCGCCCCGGGCAGGCGCTGATGGGGCTGTCAACTCCTGCCTGCGATCTTCGACTTACACGGCACACCGACCGATTTCCAGCCGTCTTGAGCATGCGAAAGCGATGGCGCGCTCAGCATTTCACGCGGTCCATCTTTGGGTCCAGCAGCGGCTTGAGCGAGCCGGTCGCCTTGACCCTTTGCGCGGCGACCTCGATCTCCCAATCGCCGGTGTTCACGGCCTCGGCCGTCAGCGGCGCATCGGTTTCGGCAAACCCGATGCCCACGGCGCCGCCCAGGCTGTGGCCGTAGGCGCCCACCTGAACATAGCCCACCTGCTCGCCGTTCAGGTAGATCGGCTCATTGCCATGCAGCAACGGCTCGGGGTTCTGAAGCAGGAATTGCAGCATCCGTCGTTTCGGCACGCCCGCCGCCTTGATCCCGGCCAATGCGTCGCGGCCGATGAAACCGCCCGGCTTGTCCAGTTTCACGGCAAAGCCCAACCCCGCCTCGATGGGGTTGTCGGTATTGTCCACATCCACGCCGAAGTCGCGATAGGCTTTTTCCAACCTGAGCGACGACAGCGTCTGCATCCCCGCGTTGCGCACCCCCAGGTCGCGACCGGCCTCGATCAGCAGGTCATAGACCTGCACGGCGTGCAGCGTTGGCACATGCAGCTCCCACCCCAACTCGCCGATATAGGTCACGCGCAGCGCCAGAACCTCGAAAAAACCCACGTCGATATACCGGGCCGACATGAAGGGGAAGCCGTCATTGGACAGATCCGCCTCGCTCACCTTGTGCATCAGTGTCCGTGCCTTGGGGCCGTGCACGTTGATCTGGGTGATGCCGGGGGTGATGTCGGTGAGGGTCACGAACTCGTCCGCCCCGACATGGCGGCGCATCCATGTCTCGGTGTGGCCGGCGCTGTTCTCGCCCACCACCACGACATATCTGTCTTCCGCCAGCCGGGTCACCGTCAGGTCGGCCTCGAAGCCCCCGCGCGCGTTGGTCCACGCGGTATAGACGACGCGGCCTGGCGCCACGTCCACATCATTGCAGCCAAGACGACTCAGGAGCGCGCAGGCATCGCGCCCCTGAACGAGGAACTTGGCCATCGAGGACATGTCCATCACGACCACGTCCTCGCGCGCCGCCCGGTGTTCCTCGGCATGCCAGTCGAACCAGTTCTGGCGGCCCCAGCTATAGTGCTCCACCTCGGCCTGCTCGGGCGTCGGCGCGAACCAGTCGGGCAGTTCCCAGCCGTGGCTTTCGCTGAAACAAGCGCCAGCCGCCTTCAGGCGCTCATGCAGGGCTGATTGCTTGAGGCCACGCGCGGTCTTGAAGCTTTCGTTCGGAAAATGCGCGCCAAAGCTCTTGGCCAGCAATTCGGGCGTCCTGGCGCGGCGAAAGGCGGGGGTGTTGTGGCTGCCGTCGGCGAAGCGATCAGCGTTGAAGCTGGTGTGATCCACGGGGCAATGCCCGTCCACGATCCAGTGTGCCAGCGCCATGCCGATGCCCGGACCGTTGAGAATACCCAGCGAATTGAGCCCCGCAGCCACCCAGCAGTTGCGCAGGCCCGGCGCCTCGCCCACCAGCGGCGCAAGGTCGGGGGTAAAGCTTTCGGGCCCGCAGAACAGTTTGCGCAGGCCCGCGTTGGCGGCCGCGGGCACCCGCTTGAACGCGGTTTCAAGGTGGGGCGCCAACCGGTCCCAGTCCGGGTCTATCTCGCCGAAGGAGAAATGCTCGGGGATGCCGTCGATATGCCAGGGCACGGCGTCGTGTTCGAACAACCCGATCAGCAGCCCGCCGACCTCTTCGCGGAAGTAGGCCCAACTGTGGGGGTCTTCCAACAAGGGCAGATCGCGCGTGCAGCCCTCCATCGGCTCGGTGATGAGGTAGTAATGCTCGGCCGCCTGGAGCGGCAGGTTGACGCCCGCGCGGCTGCCGATCTGGCGCGACCACATGCCCGCCGCGATGACCACATGTTCGGCCGCGATGTCGCCCTTGTCGGTGCGCACACCAACCGCGCGGCCGTCACGGGTCACGATGTCCTCGACGCGGGTATCCTCGATGATGCGTGCGCCGCGGCTGCGCGCGCCCCGGGCCAGCGCCATTGTCGTGTCCACCGGGTTGGTGCGCCCCTCCTGCGGGTACCAGAACGCCGCAAGCGTGTTCGAGAAATCGCCGATGGGAAAGCGTTCAGCGGCCTCGGCGGCGGAAATCTCGTGCACCTCGATGCCGAACCTGTCCATGAAGGCGGCGCCGCGGCGCATCTCTTCCAGTCGCTCGGGCGTGTCCGCCGGCTGGATATACCCCGGCTGGCGAAAGCCGGTTGCCTGGCCGGTTTCGGCCTCCAGTCCCGCGATCAGGTTGCGGCCATAGGTATAAAGCTCGCACTCCCATTCGCTTCCCAGAATGGCGGGCACGATCTCGCCCGCCGCGTGCCAAGTGGTGCCGGATGTCAGCTTGTCGCGCTCCAGCACGACCACGTCGGTCATGCCCAGCTTGGTCAGGTGATAGGCCAGGTTGCAGCCGATGGAGCCGCCCCCGATGATGACGGCCTGTGCCTGGCTGGGAAAGGAATTGCTCATGGAACGGTTCTCCGTGGTCGATTCGAGTTTTGATCAAATTCTTGACTTGACGCGATCGGGAAATCAAGAAAATGATTGAAAGACCATTCAATGGAAATCAGCATGTCCGAAGCCGCACCTACCCAGAAACCCCGCACCGCGCCGCCGGAAACCCGCCGCCGACAACTGATCGACGCAACCATCACCGCGATCAGCAAACACGGGATTTCCGGCACGACCCTGACCGCGGTCACCAGGGAGGCGGGCCTGTCGCTGGGGCTGGTCAGTTTCCACTTCAAGAACAAGGAGACGTTGTTCGCCGAAACGCTGAAATTCCTGGCGCAGGAGCATCGCGAGCTCTGGGTGCGAGAGCTCACGCGGAGCGATCTTGCGCCGGCCGGCAAGCTGGGCGCCATCGTCGATGCCCAGTTTCACCCTCGCATCTGTAATCGCAAGAAACTATCGGTCTGGTTTGCCTTCTTCGGAGAGGCCACGCACCGCAAGGCCTATCGTTCGACGTCATCCGAGATCGACATGGAGCGCCAGACGGTCTGTACCGAGCTTTGCCGCGACATCATACGCGACGGCGCCTATACGGGCGTTGCGCCCGAGGGTATCGCCGCCACCCTCGAAGGGCTGTTCGACGGGCTGTGGTTGAATTTCCTGATGTATCCCAACCGCTTCACGCGCGAAGAGGCCCACCGGCAGGTGCTGTCCTATCTGGCCCTCGTCTTCCCGCGGCATTTCGGCTGATCAAAAGGGCTGTCCCTTTGCCTTGAATGCCCGTTGGCGCCTTGTCCCGGAAAATTGCCCCGCAGCATGGCGCAAATCGAATGCAGGCGCGGCGATTGCTGGTGCCCGTCACCTGGCGGCTTCAACAGCCCGTCGAAGGCCGCCGCGCAGGTCTTGCAAGCGGTGTGCCACCTCTGTTCCAGGCGGCGATCTTTCCTGCGCGTGCGGCCATGACCGAACACCTCGGCGCGTTCCCTCCGCACAAAAAGCCGCGCGCTCACCAGACGCCGTATTCATCCAGTTCCTTGCGCAGCTCGCCCTTGAAATCCAGCGCCGAGGCCGAGGGACGCGTCAGAAGGCTGATACCGACGAACAGCGCCACCGTGACCACGATCACCGTGGCCGCCAGTTTCGGATCGAATACACTGACGCCCATGATCATCGCCATGGTGATGGCCGTGCCCGCACCGCCCACGAGCGAAGCCAGAACGCCCCACGCCGTGCCGCCGCGCCAGAAGAAGGCACCGATGGTGGCCGGAACGGTCACGATCAGTCCGGCGGCCGAAAGCGCCGCCAGCTGATCGACAACCGGCGCGCTCTGCACCGCGAACCATGCCGCGAACAGAACGACCGCCACCACCACGACCCGCCCGATGAATATCTGCCGCGCATCGCGCCCTTCACCCTGGCGCATCAGGTCGCGCGCGACCATGGAGCCAAGCGTCAGCGCGATGGAGTCGAGTGTCGAAACCGCCGCCGACAGGATACCGACGATCAGCAGCAGGCTGACCCCCACCGGCACCACGCCCGCGCCCAGTAGCGCCGGCGTCGCGCCGGCAGGATTGTCCAAATCGGGCATCAGCACCAGCGCGGCATAGCCCCAGATCACCGCGATCAGCGTGAAGATCAGGCCGAAACCCAACACCCAGAATACCATCCGCCGCATCGCCGCCAGGTCGGTGGTCACGAACAGGCGCTGGCTGACCTGCGGGTTGCTGAGCGGGAAAAAGAACCACGGTATCGCCAGCGCCAGGAAGGTCGGAAGGCTCCACAACCCCGGCCCCGGTACATCCAGCCATTCGCCATGCGTTTGCTTCACCTCGGCCGCGAAGGCGCCAACGCCGCCAATGGCTGCCACGACGAACCCCACTGCCAGCAGCGCCGAGACCAGCATCACGGCGGCCTGCACGGCATCCGTCCACGCCACAGATCGCAGCCCCGCGACCAGGGTCCAGAAGATCGCCAGCGCCGCCCCGATGGCGATGGCCATGCCAAGGCTGATCCCGCCGCCCGTGACGCCCGACAGAAGCAGCCCGATCCCGGCCATCTGCGTGGTGCAGTAAGGCATCAGGAACACGAGGCTCAGCACCGCCGTGAGCCGCGCGATGTTGCGGCTGCCGTAGCGCGCGCCCAGCATTTCCGCTGGCGTGATGAACCCCCACTTTCTTGCCGCCAGCCAGAACCGCGGGCCAAAGACCACCAGCAGGGTCAGACCGGAAAAATAGATCAGCTCAAAGCCGAGCGCCCCGATTCCCCCCCGGTAGGTCAGCCCGGTCAGCACTATCAGCATGAACGCCGAATAGGTCGTCGCCGCATAGGACAGCCCCGACACCATACCGCCGAGATGCCGCCCCCCAAGGTAGTAATCCGCCGCCGTGCCCTTGTTGCTGCGCGCCGCGGCGAAGGCGATCACGCCCCCAACCACGGCGAAAACCGCCAGGGTGATCCAGATGAGGGTGGAGGATATCATCGCTCAAAGCCTCCAGCGGGCAACGCCGACCACGACAAGGCCGACCACGGCCACGGCAAAAACACACCAGAAAACCAGGATATCGAGCGACGGCGCCCCGCCCCCCAGAAGGCCGTAAGGCACCGCGACGCCGGCAGCGATGACGAGACCGATCACGATCAGCCACAAGGTGAATCCGCGCATTGGTGTGTCGTCCTCTCTATGGATTGACCGCTCGTCATCTTCAGGCTTGGCCGCGGCCCGAGGATAGTGGGAGTCCGACGGTCTCGGCAAGACGACGCCGGCAAACGATCGAAAGTCCATCGCGCGAGACGTCTGGCCAGCGCGTCGGCCAGGGCACGCGGTGTTCCGGTTTCGCTTCCATGTGCTGCGCCGGAAAGTCCAGATGGGAGGTACATCCACGCCTCAGAAGGGCCTGCAAGGGACGCGCGAAGGGGGTAAAGGGGGTCTGCCAGGCCGAAAACCCAAGCCGCCGCACGCGCCGCAACGAGGTGTGAAGATCATGGCCTGAAGTGGCGGTCCCAACAGGATTCGAACCTGTGACCTCACGCTTCGGAGGCGTGCGCTCTATCCAGCTGAGCTATGGGACCTGCGCGTGCGTCTTTAACCAATGGGCGGTGCGGGCGCAATCGCTATCGCGCCCGCCCGCGGCAGATTCATGCGCCGGGTTTGACGCCCTGCGCCAGCATCGTCATCTTCGGGATCAGCGGCGCGACGTTTACCTGCTCGAACCCGATCTCGTCGAGCGCCACCGCCAGCCAGCCGGCATCGAGCGAGCGCGCCTCGGGGGTGAACGCCGTGTGCTGCAACTGCCACAGCGCCGCCAGTTTCGGGCCGGTTCGGTCTTTCTCGACGACGAAATCGTGAACCAGCAGCCGCCCGCCCGGGGCCAGCCGGTCATAGGCACGCTGGATCAGGTCGACATGCGCATCGCCCGGCACGCCGGACAGCAGGTACGACATCAGGATCACGTCCTGTTCACCGGGCCAGTCGGTTTCCAGCGCGTTGCCCCGGACGTAAGAGATGCGGTCGGACAGCCCCGCCTCTTCGATGTATTCGCGGCCCAGATCGGCGACGTTGGGAAACTCGACGATGGTCGCGTTCAGCTCGGGGTTGTCCTTGCACAGCGTGATGGCGAAAGCCCCGGTGCCGCCGCCGACGTCCAGCATGCGCCGCGCGCCCGACAGGTCGAGCGCGGCCGAAAGCTGCCGCGCCGGCCCAAGCGAGCCGGAATGCTGGCTTTCGGAATAGAGCCGCGCTTCCTCGGGGTCGGAAAACCACTCGGCATAGCTGGCGGTGTCGCCTTCGTCCATGCGGCCCTGGAGGGCATTCTCGATCTGGTCGAGAAGCCCGTACATCTGCTGGCCCACCTGCAGCCGCAGATAATCCCCGAAATCGTACTTGGCGCCGTTGACCAGGAACGCCTGCGAGGCGGGCGCGTTGGCATAGCGGTCATCCCCCTGCGATTCGACCAGCCCCAGTGACGCCAGCGCGGTCAGCAGCGTCTGCGCCCGGTCGTGATGCACCCCGGCCTTGCGCGCCAGTTCTTCGGCGCTGAGCGGGCCATCGGCGAGATAGGTGAAGACCTTGAGCTGGAGCGCCGCGAACAGGGCCTTGGAGCCCATGAAGCCAAACGCGATATCGGAAATCTCATCTGCCTTGGTGGCAAGTGTCATCGGGTTCTCCTGATATTGTTGATGCGCAGCCAACCTATCCCGGGGGCGAAAGGAATAAAAGCGACATTCGGGCGACGGTTTTCGACACGGCCGCTGCAGCGCCTGAAAAAGCCCCGCACGCTCGGAAAAGCGGCGGGGCGAAAACCTTGCGGTGGCGTCGGCGCTGGCGCGTCAGGCGAAAAGCTCGTGCGCCAGTTCAAGCGCGCCAACCAGCGCATCGACCTCTGCCTCGGTGTTGTAGAGCCCGAACGACGCCCGGCAGGTCGCCGGCACGCCGAGGTGATCCATCAAAGGCCCGGCGCAATGATGGCCGGCACGCACCGCGACGCCCTTCTTGTCCAGGATGGTCGAAAGGTCGTGCGCATGCGCCGCACCGTTGATGGTAAATGAAAAAATCGCCGCTTTTCCCGGGGCTTGCCCCTGGATATTCAACCAGTTCAGACCGCCCAGGCGCTGGTTGGCATAGGCGGCGACCCGGGCCTCGTGGCGGGCGATGTTGTCCATGCCCAGATCCATCATGTACTCCAGCGCCACGCCAAGGCCGATCTGCTGCACGATGCCGGGGGTGCCGGCCTCGAATTTCATCGGCGGGTCGTTGTAGGTGACCTCGGTCTTGCTGACCTCGCGGATCATGTCGCCGCCGCCCATGAAGGGGCGCATCTCGGCCAGACGCTCCTTGCGCACATGGATCGCCCCCGACCCGGACGGCCCATACAGCTTGTGCCCGGTGACGGCGTAGAAATCGGCGCCGATGTCATCGACATCGACCGGCATGTGCACCGCCGCCTGGCTGCCGTCGACCAGCACCGCCACGTCGCGCTCGCGCGCCGCGCGGGCAATGGTCTTCACATCTACAACGGTCCCCAACACATTGGAAAGATGGGTAATTGCCACCAGTTTCGTGCGCGGTCCCATGGCGTCGATCACCGCTTGCGGGTCAAGCGCACCGGTCGCGTCCACGTCGACCCATTTCAGCACCACGCCCTGACGTTCGCGCAGGAAATGCCAGGGCACGATGTTGGCGTGGTGCTCCATCACCGACAGCACGATCTCGTCACCCGCTTCCAGCCGCGGCATGGCCCAGCCATAGGCGACCATGTTGATCCCCTCGGTGGTGCCGGAATTCATCACGATCTCGTTCGCGTCGGCGGCGCCGAGAAACCGCGCGATGGTGTGGCGCACATCCTCGTATTTCTCGGTGGCAAGATTGGAAAGGTAGTGTAACCCCCTGTGAACATTTGCATATTCATACGAATAGGCGCGCGTCACGGCGTCGATCACCGCTTGCGGTTTCTGCGCCGAGGCGCCGTTGTCGAGATAAACCAGCGGGTTGCCGTTCACCTCGCGCGCAAGGATGGGAAAATCGGCGCGGATACGTTCGACGTCGTAGCTCATTCACGTCACCCCCGTGGACAGGCCGCCAAACATCGCCAGCAGCATCGAAAGCACCAGGCTGAGCCCCAACACCGCCAGCACCAGGGTCATCGCCCCGCGTCCCAGCGAACCGAACCCGTGCGCCGCGTCGATGAAGCTCACCATGATCCACAGGCTGAGCAGCGCCACCGCCAGCGTCGCCAGTGCCGCGAAAGGCGGTACCAGAATCATCAGGACCAGCAGGATCGCCTGCGCCGCCAGGCGCAGCGCCTGCAACCACACCAGCAGCGCCAGCATGTCGTCGAACCGCCCCTGCCCGCCAAGCGCGCGGCCCGCCCATGTCAGCACCAGCGCCGTAAGAATCACGCCGCCGGCCATCGCCAGCGCATAAAAGATGGGGCTGCTGATCAGCGCCGGAATCGGAAACCCCGTCGGCGGCACCGGGAACAACAACGACGAGAGTTGGAACAACAGGCTGCCCAGCACCACCGTCAGCGCCAGCGCCATCCACATCACCGGGCGGTCGAGGTCAAGCGCCAGGATGCGCCGCGCGGCGTCACCCGGGCTGCGCAGCGTCTGCGCGGCGAGCGCGGCCAGGTCATTCTTGGTCATCGGCCTCTCCCACCGCTGCCACACGCAGCCCCGCGATCCAGAACCACAAGACAAGTGCTAACCACAGCAGTGCCACCAGTTGCAAGGCCGGACCGGCGCCGATGAAGGCCGCGACCAACCCGCCAAGCAGGGCCGCCGGCGTCGCCGACAGAAGCGCCCAGAACAGGCTCAGCCGGATGGCAAAACCGCTGATCCGGCGCCGGGCCAGGCGGCTTACCCCCCAGGCCAGCGCCGCCAGCGCGTAGCACAGCAGCGGAAACACGAACACCCAGACGAGCGCGCTCCAGTAAAGCGCGGCGCTCAGCGGCACCTCGGGGTCAAGATGCGCCAGCCGCGCCTGGTAGGGCGCCTGCGCGACAAAGATCAACACCCCCGCCAGCAGCAGCACCAGCAGCGCCCGATCCTCGCGCCGGCCCATACCGAGCAGCCGTGCCACCACCCGGCCGGGGCCGCGATAGGTGGCCGCGATGTCGGCAGTCAGCGCCATCAGCCACGCCGCCGCGCCAGCCATGCACCCAGGCGCGCGGTGACCTCGTTGCGCAGCGCATCGTCCTCGATCTCCTCGACCGCCTCGGCGAGGAAGGACAGCACCAGCAAATCGGTCGCCTCGGCCTTGGGCAGCCCGCGCGAGCGCAGGTAATAGAGCGTGTCAGCGTCGATCGCCCCGGTGGTCGAGCCGTGCGAGCAGACCACGTCGTCGGCATATATCTCAAGCTCGGGCTTGGCCAGGAACTGGCTGTCGCCATCCAGCAGCAGCGATTGGCTGATCTGGTAGCCGTCGGTTTTCTGCGCCCCCGCCTTTACCAGAATCTTGCCCTGGAACACGCCCACGGCGCCGCCCCGCAGCACCTTCTTGAACACCTGGCGGCTTTCGCAGCGTTCGGCGTCATGGGTGACGAACACGGTGTCGTCGTCGTGGAAATCGCCGTCGCCCATCGCGGCGCCCGCGACATGTGCCACCGCATCGTCGCCCGCCATTTCGACCACGCATTCGTTGCGCGTCATCTGGCCGTTGACCGTCATGGTGAAGGACTTGAACACCGCCTCGGCGCCCAGCCGGGCAAAGATATGCGTGGCGGCACGGCGTTCGTGGTCGCGCCCCTGCGCGCGCACATGGTTGAAACGCCCGCCATCGGCGATGTCCACCTCCATCACCTTGTTGAAGCGCGCCGCCGCCGGTCCGTTTTCCAGCAGGGTCAGCTCCGCGCCACTCTCAACCCGGATAACATGATGCAAGTATGCATCCGAAGTCTTTGATTCATGACGATAAATCAGGCTTATTGGTTTTTCTGCGCGCGCCGTTGCGCGGATCAGGACGCCGTCGCCGGCACAGGCGGTGTTGAGCGCCGCCAGCGGCCGTGGCACCGGCGTCTGACCGCGCGCCTCGAGTATGCCATAGGTCTCGCGGGCCCAGTGGATATCGGTCTGCGCGGCGGTGGCCAGCCGCTCGATCTCGACCCCGGCCAGCGCCGGGTCGTCGCTGCTGTCGGCATCGAACACGCCATCGACGAAGACCAGCTTCACGCGGTCGAAACCGTCGAAGACCTGCGGCTCGCCCATCTCGAACAGCGCCGCGGCGGGCGCCTCGGGCGCGGTCAGGCTGTCGGGCCGGGTGAATTTCCAGTACTCGTCACGCCGACCGGGAAGCCCCATCTCGCGCAGGCGCGCACGGGCGGCGTCGCGCGCCGCCTCGATCCAGGCCGCCCCCTTGTCGGGCGCCGGGATGGCCGCGAGGCGCGCCTCGGTCGCGTCGACTTTTACCTGCGTCACCGCCATTACACCGCCTCCGCCTTGATGTCGGCATAGCCGTTCTTCTCGACTTCGATCGCCAATTCCGGACCGCCGCTGCGGATGATCCGGCCGGCCGACATGATATGCACGACGTCGGGTTCGATATGGTCCAGAAGTCGTTGATAATGCGTGATGACCAGGAAAGATCGGTCGGCATCGCGCAGGGCGTTGACGCCCTTGGCCACCAGCTTCATCGCGTCCACGTCAAGACCGCTGTCGGTCTCGTCGAGGATGCACATGCGCGGCTCCAGCATGGCCATTTGCAGGATCTCGTTGCGCTTCTTCTCGCCCCCCGAAAAGCCCACGTTGACCGGCCGCTTGAGCATCTCGGCGTCGATATCCAGCGTCTTGGCGCGCTCGCGCACCAGCTTGAGAAAATCGGTCGAACTGATTTCCTCCTGCCCGCGGGCCTTGCGCTGCGCGTTCACGGCGGTGCGCAGGAAGGTCATGTTGCCCACGCCGGGGATCTCGACCGGGTACTGGAAGGCCAGGAACAACCCAGCGGCGGCGCGCTCCTCGGGCTCAAGTTCAAGGATGTTGACCCCGTCCAGCCACGCCTCGCCCGCGGTCACCTCGTAGCCGTCGCGCCCCGAGAGCACGTAGCTGAGCGTCGATTTCCCCGACCCGTTGGGCCCCATGATCGCATGCACGCGACCGGGCTCCACGGTCAGGTTCACCCCTTTCAGGATGACCGTATCCTCGTCTTTAAGTTTGACGTGCAGGTTCTTGATTTCAAGCATGTTGTCCATTCCTTTAACTCTCTTTTCCGGTCCCTCAGGGTGCCGTCATCAAGCGCACGATCCTGAGCAGTTTCTCGGCCGGCACCGGCATCGGTTCAACATCGAAGCGCGCCATGCGGCCATATGTCTGTACCGGGGCACCGATGAAGTTTTCGACCTCGTGATAGCGCGGCCGGGGCATGTAGTCGTCGAAGTAGAGCGACACCGGCCGGCTGATGCGGTAGGCCGTCGCCAGCGCGCAGCCGACGCGGAACCGCCCGTCCACCAGCACCACGTCGGGGTGCTCGAACTCGGGCAGATCCCAGACCTGCAACGGGTAGCGCGCAAAACGCTTCCAGCCGCTGTCATCCACAGGGTGGCCCCATTCGCGGGTCTTGCCGACATCCGACCAGACCACATCGACGGGCCGCGGCGGCGGGTTGGCGGCGAACCATTGCTGCATCATCTGCGCCCAGGCCTTGTCGCTTTCCACGCTGATCACGCGCTTGCCCAGTTCCGCCCCCAACACGGTGGACCCGCCGCTGCCATATTCCAGGATCACGTCGGCCCCCGCATAGGCGGCGCGCACCGCCTCTGCCTCGGCCGGCGGCAGGGTCAGTTCGGGGCGTATCGCTTTCTGCGCACCATCCATGAGGTATCCTTTCGCGTTGTGGCACCGACGCGCCGTTAGCCCACCGACCCTTCAAGCGAAATCGCCACCAGTTGTTGCGCCTCCATGGCAAACTCCATCGGCAGTGCCTGCAACACGTCACGGCAGAACCCGTTGACCACCAGCGCGACGGCCTCTTCCTCGTCCATGCCGCGTTGACGGCAATAGAAAAGCTGGTCGTCGTCCACCTTCGACGTGGTCGCCTCGTGCTCGACCCGGGCCGAGTTGTTCTTGACCTCGATGTAAGGCACCGTGTGGGCGCCGCATGTGCTGCCGATCAGAAGGCTGTCGCACTGGGTGTAGTTGCGCGAGTTCTGCGCCTTGGGGTGCATGCTGACCAGCCCGCGATAGGTGTTCTGCGCATGGCCCGCGCTGATCCCCTTGGACACGATACGGCTCTTGGTGTTCTTGCCCAGATGCACCATCTTGGTGCCGGTATCGGCCTGCTGCCAGTTGTTGGTGATGGCGATCGAATAGAACTCGCCCTGGCTGTCATCGCCGCGCAGGATGCACGAGGGGTATTTCCACGTCACCGCCGACCCGGTTTCGACCTGCGTCCACATCACCTTGGACCGGTCGCCGCGGCAATCGGCGCGCTTGGTGACGAAGTTGTAGATGCCGCCCTTACCGTTCTCGTCGCCGGGAAACCAGTTCTGGACGGTGGAATATTTCACCTCGGCGTCTTCCTCGGCGATGATCTCGACCACTGCGGCGTGCAGTTGCGTCTCGTCACGCTTTGGCGCGGTGCAACCCTCCAGGTAGCTGACAAAGCTGCCCTTGTCGGCGATGATCAGCGTGCGCTCGAACTGGCCGGTGTTCTCGGCATTGATGCGGAAATAGGTGCTCAGCTCCATCGGGCAGCGGACGCCGGGCGGGACGTAGACGAACGATCCGTCCGAGAACACAGCCGAGTTGAGCGTGGCATAGAAATTGTCGCTGACCGGCACCACCGAGCCGAGGTACTTGCGCACCAGGTCGGGGTGGTCGCGGATCGCCTCGGAAATCGAGCAGAAGATGACCCCGGCCTTTTTCAGTTCTGCCTGGAACGTGGTGCCGACACTGACGGAATCGAACACCGCGTCCACGGCGACGCGACGCTCGCCCTGGCGGTCCTCGCCGGCGCCGATGCGCGCGTCTGCCGGCGTCGTCTCTCCGGCGCCCTCGACCCCGGCCAGGATCATCTGCTCTTTCAATGGGATGCCAAGTTTTTCATAGGTTTCCAAAAGCTTGGGGTCCACATCGTCCAGCGACTCGGGCTTGACCTCCATGCTCTTGGGGCGGGCATAGTAATACTGGCTCTGGAAGTCGATCTCGGGGTACTCGACCATCGCCCAGGTCGGTTCTTCCTTCTGCAACCAGCGCTCATAGGCCGACAGACGCCAGTCGGTCATCCACTGCGGCTCGCCGTTCTTGGCCGAGATCAGACGCACGATGTCGGCGTCAAGGCCGAGCGGCGCATAGTCCATCTCGATATCGGTTTCCCAACCGTACTTGTAGGCGCCGCCCACTTCGCGCACGGTATCGACCGTTTCCTGATCGACGCCTTCCTTGGCCTCGTCGCCCTTGTCCAATGCAGCCATGTCCATCTCCTGTTCGCGTTCTCACGCCACCCGGGCGCTGTGTTTCCTGCGTTTCGCCAGCCACGTATCGGCAAATCGCAAAACGTCGTCCTCGCTCGTTTCGGGCCCCAAAGACACGCGAATGGCGCTGCCGGCCACGTCGTCATCGAGCCCCATGGCGCGCAACACCCGGCTGGCCCGGACCTTGCCCGACGAACAGGCGCTGCCCGCCGACACCGCGTATCCGGCCAGGTCCATCTGCATCACCTGCGTCTCGCCTTTCCAGCCCGGCGCGGCGATGCAGGTGGTATTGGGCAGCCGATGCACGCCTTTCCCGACCAAAATAGTCTCGCTCTGATCGGTCGCAATGGCCTGTTCCAGATTATCCCTGATTTCCTCGACCCGTTGCCAGACCCCGCCGGCCAGGTCGCGCGCCGCGGCTTCGGCCGCAGCCCCGAACCCGGCAATCGCGGCGACGTTCTCGGTGCCCGCACGCCGGCCCATTTCCTGCCCGCCGCCGCGCAACTGCGCCGCGATATCGGTGCCGCGGCGCACCACCAGCGCCCCCACGCCCTTGGGCCCGCCCAGCTTGTGCGCCGACACCAGCGCCATCCGGCACCCCGACCAGTTGAAAGCCAGCGGCAGTTTGCCGAAGCCCTGTGTCATGTCGCTCAGCTCCAGCCCCTCGGGCAACTCCTGCACCACGCCGGTCTCGGAATTGGCCAGTTGCAGCACCGACCGCGCCGGATCGGCGACCGTGACCCGGCCCGCCGCATCGACCGGCAGATCGTCGTCAACCCAGGCGGCGACCGCGTCATGCTCGATGGCCGCGCCGTGCAATCCGCGCCCGGCCAGCGCCAGCGCCGCCGCCTCGGTCGCGCCCGAGGTGAATATCACGTCCGCCCCTTCGGCCCCCAGCGCCGCCGCCACCTGCGCGCGCGCCTTCTCGACCGTGGCGCGCGCCGCGCGCCCCTCGGCGTGCACACTCGACGGGTTTCCGACGAGGTCCATGGCCGCCAGCATCGCCGCGCGCGCCTCGGGCCTGAGCGGCGCCGTCGCGTTGTGGTCAAGATAAACCCGATCCATCACGCCCCCCGCACAACAACAGCCACACCACACCCAAGCCGGTCAGGCCCGGGGCGCGCGCGGCAGGCCTTTTCCTCTCTCGAAAATGATCCCGGGGAATCGCACCGCAGATGCAGCGGCGCGGAGCCCCCCTTGCGCACCCGCCTCATGCCTCGTCCACCACGGAAAACAGCGTCGGCACCGCCGGACATGGCGCCAGGTCGTTGTCGACCACGTCCGACAGCCGCGTCTGGTGCAGGAACACGTAGACATGGGCGCTCAGCCCTTCCCACAGCCGGTTGGACAGCGATTGCGCCTTACTGCCGGAGACACCCCCCGAGGCGCCCGCGCCGGTGTGCATCGCATCAACCGTCTCATCCACAGAGGCCAGCACCTCGACCACCCGGATATCGGTCGCCGAGCGCGCCAGCCGGTAGCCACCGCCGGGCCCGCGCACCGATTCGACCAGCCCCGAGCGGCGCAGTTTCACGAAAAGCTGCTCAAGGTAGGGAAGCGACACGTTCTGGCGGCGCGAGATATCGCCCAGCGATACCAGCTTGCCCGCCGGTTGCAGGGCGATGTCCACCAGCGCCACCATCGCATAGCGCCCCTTGGTGCTGAGTTTCATGGGCGAACCCCCTTTACATTGACCTCGGGCGGCGCAGGTCTTATCTCGCGAGCATCCCGGTCGGCGTACAACCGACTTTCTGGAATCGTTCTAAGGTACTTGAGCGAACTCGTCAACAATCGTGCCGTACCCCTGTTCAGGAGACAGTGACGCCCATGCCCGAGGTAATTTTTCCCGGCCCCGAAGGCCGCCTAGAAGGCCGGTACCATCCTCAGAAAGAGCGTGACGCCCCTATTGCCATCGTCCTGCACCCACACCCGCAATTCGGCGGGACGATGAACAACAAGGTCGTTTATAACCTTCACTACGCCTTCTACAACATGGGGTTCACCGTTCTGCGGTTCAATTTCCGCGGCGTCGGGCGCAGCCAGGGCGAATACGACCAGGGCGTCGGCGAGCTCAGCGATGCCGCCTCGGCGCTCGACTACCTGCAGTCGATGAACAGCAATTCCAAGCACTGCTGGGTCGCGGGCTTTTCCTTCGGCGCCTGGATCGGCATGCAGTTGCTGATGCGCCGACCCGAGATCACCGGCTTCATATCGGTCTCGCCGCCGGCGAACATGTACGACTTTTCGTTCCTTGCCCCCTGCCCGGCCTCGGGGCTGGTCATCAACGGCAGCGCCGACCGGGTCGCCCCGCCCGCCGACACCCAGTCGCTGGTCGAGAAACTGCAGGAGCAGAAGGGCATCACCGTGTCCCATGCCGAGATCGAGGGCGCCAGCCACTTCTTCGAAGACCCCCACATGGAGCCGATGATCGACACCGTGTCGGACTACGTCAAGCGGCGCCTGACCGAAAACAGCCGCTGAGCCGCGACAATGGCCGCGGCGCGCCGGTCACTCGACCAGCGGCACCTGCGGCGCGGCTTCGCGCGGCAAAAGCCCGTGCAGGCGCGGATCAGGGGCGATTTCGACCTCGCGGCGACAGGCCGTGAACCCGCTGCGCCTGTAGAATCCCAACGCGGCCGGATGGTCGAAGGTGCAGGTATGAACGTGAAAGCGTGAAATTCCCTGCCCCCATGCCAGCCGGATCGCCCGGTTCATCATCCAGCGCCCCGCGCCGGCGCCGACGCTTCCCGGCTCCAGCCCGAAATAGGCCAGTTCACAATTGCCGGGCTGCCGGAAATCCAGCTCAAGCAGGCCAACCTCGGCATCGCCATTCCTGAGCGCATGCACATGAACGCCCGGATCGGCAAGCAGCCCCTCCAGCGTGTCGGGCGGCATACCCAGCCGCCCGAACCACAGCCACGGCGCGCCCACCCGGCGGAACAGGTCCAGATACCAATCCGGCCGGGGCCGCGGCACCCGCACCAGCTCCAGCGGCAGGTCCGCCTCGGGGCGCAGCGGCGCTTCGTGACGCATTTCCAGGTGCGTCACGATCGACGCGGTGTGCCCCGGCGGCACCGCGTGCAGCCCGCTTTCAAGCATCGCGCTTGCCCTTCTTCTGCTCGGCCAAGACCTTTTCGGCCAGGTCGCGGGCGATGGCGAAGGCGCCCTTGATGCGGTCGCTTTCCTTTTTCCAGTCGCGGCGCACAACGATCTTGTTGTCCTTGACCTTTGCCAGCCCGCGCTGGTTCTCGATGAATTCGACCAACCCGTGCGGCGAGGCGAACTTGTCGTTGTGGAACTGGATCGTCGCCCCCTTGGGCCCGGCGTCCAGCCGCGCGATCCCGGCGCGCTTGCACATCGCCTTGATCCGCACCACGAGCAGCAGGGTGTTGACCTCCTTGGGGACAGGGCCGAAACGGTCGATCAACTCGGCGGCGAAGCCTTCCAGTTCGACCTTTTTCGCCAACCCGCCGAGACGGCGGTAGAGCCCCAGCCGCACGTCGAGATCGGGCACGTAGTCCTCGGGGATCAGCACCGACACGCCCAGGTTGATCTGCGGCGCCCATTGCGCGTCGGTCTCGCTGAGCCCCTCCATCTCGCCCGAGCGGATCTTGGCGATCGCGTCTTCCAGCATCTGCTGATACAACTCGAAGCCCACGTCGCGCATCTGGCCCGACTGCTCCTCGCCCAGCAGGTTGCCGGCGCCGCGAATGTCCAGGTCCTGGCTGGCCAGGGTGAACCCGGCGCCGAGCGTGTCGAGGCTGCCCAGCACCCGCAGACGTTTTTGCGCCGCCTCGGTCAGCCGGGCGCGCGGCCTGGTGGTGAGATAAGCATAGGCGCGCGTCTTCGAGCGCCCCACCCGGCCGCGGATCTGGTAAAGCTGGCTGAGCCCGAACATGTCGGCGCGGTGGATGACCATGGTGTTGGCGGTGGGAATATCGAGCCCCGATTCCACGATCGTGGTGGCCAGCAGCACGTCGAACTTGCCATCGTAGAAGGCGTTCATCCGATCATCCAACTGCCCCGCCGCCATCTGGCCATGCGCCACGACATAGCTCAGTTCGGGCAGTTGCGCGGCCAGGAACTCCTCTATCTCGGGCAGGTCGGTGATGCGCGGCACCACGAAAAACGACTGCCCGCCGCGGTAGTGCTCGCGCAGCAGCGCCTCGCGGATGGTGACGGGGTCGAATTCCGACACGTAAGTGCGGATCGACAGCCGGTCCACCGGAGGCGTGCCGATGATCGACAGATCGCGCACGCCCGAGAGCGACAGTTGCAGGGTGCGCGGGATCGGCGTGGCGGTCAGGGTCAGCACATGCACGTCCGTGCGCATCTGCTTGAGCCGTTCCTTGTGGGCGACGCCGAAGTGCTGTTCCTCGTCGATGATCAGCAGGCCAAGCTGCTTGAACCGCACCTGCTTGGCCAGCAGCGCATGGGTGCCAACCACGATATCGACGGTGCCGCGCGCCAGCCCGTCGCGGGTCGCCGCCGCGTCTCTGGCCGACACGAACCGCGACAGTGCCCGCACCTCCAGCGGAAAGCCGCGAAACCGCTCGGCAAAGGATTGCGCGTGCTGGCGCGCCAGCAGCGTGGTGGGCGCGATCACCGCCACCTGCTGGCCCGACATCGCGGCAGCGAAGGCGGCGCGCATCGCCACCTCAGTCTTGCCGAAGCCCACGTCGCCGCAGATCAGCCTGTCCATCGGACGCCCCGATGTCAGGTCGGCCATCACGTCCTCGATGGCGCCAAGCTGGTCGTCGGTTTCCTGGTAGGGAAAGCGGGCGGCGAACTCTTCCCAGGCGTGGTGGGGCGCCTCCAGCACCGGCGCGGTGCGCAGCGCGCGCTCGGCCGCGATGCGGATCAGGCGGTCGGCCATCTCGCGGATGCGCTCCTTGAGCCGCGCCTTGCGCGCCTGCCATGCGCCGCCGCCCAGCTTGTCGAGCAGGCCCTCCTCGTGGCCGAAGCGGCTGAGAAGTTCGATGTTCTCGACCGGCAGGTAAAGGCGCGCGCCCTCGGCATATTCCAGCAACAGGCATTCATGCGCGGCGCCGGCGGCGGCGATCACCTCCAGCCCGTGATAGCGCCCCACGCCGTGATCGACATGCACCACCAGGTCGCCGGGGCTGAGCGATTGCGCCTCGGTCAGGAAATTCTCGGCCCGCTTGCGCCGCTGGGGCGCGCGGATCAGCCGATCGCCCAGCACGTCCTGTTCGCTGATCACGGTCAGCTCGGGCGCCTCGAACCCGTGCTCCAGCGGCCACACCGCCAGATGCAGCCCGTGCCGCCCGATGCCGGCGGCGTCGGCGATGTGGACCGCGCCGATCAGCCCCTCGTCGGAAATCAACCCGTCGAGCCGTTCGCGCGCGCCCTCCGAATAGCTGGCCACCACGACCGGGCCGGTCGCCTGCCGGGCCTTGATGTGATCGGCCAGGGCGCTGAACAGGTTGATGTTTTCCTGCTGGCGTTCGGGGGCGAAATTGCGCCCGATACGCCCGCCCGCGTCGCGCACCCCCGGCCCCGAGGCCGACGGCAACGGGGTGAACTGCACCACCCGGCGCCCATCCAGCGCGGCTGCCCATGCCGCCTCGTCAAGGTAAAGCTGCTCGGGCGGGACGGGTTTGTAGACCGTGCCCATGCGCCCCGGCTGCGCCATCGCCAGGCGGCGGGTCTCGTACTGGTCGGCGATCCCCTCCCACCGCGACAGATGCGCCGACCCCGTTTGCTCGTCGAGCGTGACCGGCGCGCCGGGCAGGTAGTCGAACAATCGCTCAAGCGTGTCGTGGAAGAAGGGCAGCCAATGCTCGGCGCCTTGCGGCTTGCGGCCGGCGCTGATCGCCTCGTAGAGCGGGTCGTCGGTGCCGGTCGCGCCGAACTCGATCCGGTAGGTCTGCCGGAACCGGCGGATCGCCGCCTCGTCGAGAATCACCTCGGACACCGGCGCCAGCTCTACCGCGTCCAGCTTTTGCGTGGTCCGCTGGCTGGCGGGATCGAAGCGGCGCGCGCCGTCGAGCACGTCGCCGAACAGGTCCAGCCGTACCGGCCCGCCCTCGCCCGGCGGGTAGATGTCGATGATGCCGCCGCGGATGGCGTAATCGCCCGGCTCCAGGACCGTTGGCGCCTGGCTGAACCCCATCCGCGCCAGGAAGGTGCGCAGCGCGGCCTCGTCCACGCGCCCGCCCACCTGCGCGGTGAACGCCGCCTCGCGCAGCACCGCGCGCGGCGGTACCCGCTGCATGGCCGCGCCCAGCGTCGTCAGCAACACGAAACGCGTCGGCCCCGCATGCACCAGCCCGGCCAGTGTCGCCATGCGCGCCGCGGCGATGTCGGCATTGGGCCCGACCCGGTCATAGGGCAGGCAATCCCATGCGGGAAAGGTCAGCACCGGCATGTCGGGCGCGAAAAAGCGCAGTGCCGCGCGCGTCGCGGCCATCCGCTTGTCGTCGCGCGCGACATGAACGACAGGGCCGCCGGCGCGCGCGACCTCGTCCAGGATCAGGCGGGCATCGAAGCCTTCGGGGGCGCCGGCTACCGTCAGGCGCTGCGTCTCGGTCATGTCGCGTGCTTCATCCCAGCGGTTTGAACAGGATTTCGGGCAGGGTGGCCGTCAGGTTCTGGTACATCCCCCACATCGCGGTGACGAAAATGGCGATCATGCCGATCACCTGAACCGCCAGCCGGTGCAGGCGTATCCGGTGGCGCAAGTCCGCCCCGCTCAGCCCGGCGGCACGGATGTCGCGCGCGGCGCGCACGCTCAGCCCCCCCACGAGGCTCACCGGGAACGCCAGCAGGAACAGAGCCTGCATGAACTGCAGGTCATAGCCAAAGCCGCCCGCCCCCAGGACCGTGAGCACGAAGCTGACCAGCCCCACCAGCCACAGCCCCGAGACATCGGCGATGTAGAGCAGCCGGTTGACGTTGACGCGGACGATGTCCTCGAGGTCTTCCTCGGCCTGGCCGCCGAAGCGCGCGGCGCGCAGCACCATGTCATAGGGCACGCCCAGCACCCAGTGGCTGGCCGAGGACCACATGACCGCCAGCGCGATCCAGAACCAGAGGTTCGAAAACGATCGCATGTCGATCAACTCGGTGAGAAGTTCAAACCAGTTCAATCGTCTACCCCTGCCGCCCGATTGCGCCTAGATAGCGCCCCATGGCCGCAATTCCTAGCCTTGAGCGGAGCGAATTTCCATGCAACTTATGCATACCCATCGCGAGGAATACACCATGATCACCCCCACCCAGGCCACCTACCCCGCAGCACGCTTTCGCCGCGCCCGGCAGTCCGCCGCCAGGCGGGCGCTGACGCGCGAGACGGCGCTCGGCGTCGGCGACCTGATCTGGCCGATCTTCGTGTGCGAGGGCAAGGACGAAACGCAAGCCGTGCCCTCGATGCCCGGCGTGGTGCGGCGCAGCGTCGACCTGGCGGCAAAGGCGGCGCGCGAGGCCGCCGATCTGGGCATTCCGGCGATCTGCCTGTTTCCCTACACCCCCACCGACAAGCGCACCCGCGACTGCGCCGAGGCCTGGAACCCCGACAACCTGAGCAACCGCGCCACCCGCGCCATCAAGGACGCGGCCCCCGACATCGCGGTGATGACCGATGTCGCGCTCGACCCCTACAACGCCGACGGCCATGACGGGTTCGTGCGCGACGGCGAGGTGGTCAACGACGAAACCGTCGCCGCGCTGGTGCGCCAGGCGCTCAGCCAGGCCGAGGCGGGCGCCGACATCATCGGCCCAAGCGACATGATGGACGGCCGCATCGGCGCCATCCGCACGGCGCTGGAAGAGGCCGGCCACACCAACGTGATGTTGCTGAGTTACGCCGCGAAATATGCCAGCGCCTTCTACGGCCCGTTCCGCGACGCGGTCGGCGCCTCGGGCGCGCTCAAGGGCGACAAGGCCACCTACCAGATGGACCCGGCCAATTCGGACGAGGCGCTGCGGCTGGTGGCGCGCGATCTGTCCGAGGGCGCCGACATGGTGATGGTCAAGCCCGGCCTGCCCTACCTGGATATCTGCCGCCGGGTGAAAGACAGTTTCGGCGCCCCGACCTATGCCTACCAGGTGTCGGGCGAATACGCGATGATCCGCGCCGCCGCCGACAATGGCTGGATCGACGGCGAGCGCGCGATGATGGAAAGCCTTATGTGTTTCAAGCGCGCCGGCTGCGACGGCATCCTGACCTATTTCGCGCCCGAGGTGGCGCGGCGTCTCGGCGGCGGCGGGCAGTAATCTGCGCAAACCGGCCCCCCGCCGCGCAACGCGCGTGACAGCGCCGCGCTGCGCGGGTATGGTGCCCGCACGCTCTTTCTTCGAAGCTGGGCCCAGATCCGGCCGGGGCGCGCATGACAGGCAACAGATGACAGGCAAAACCGACATGACACAGATTTCCCGGCGCGCTTTCGCGCTGACCTCGCTGGCCGGCCTCGGCGCGCTTGCCGCCTGCGGCAACGGCATCGGCAGCCGCGGACCCAGCATTATCGACGCGCGGGTCCGACAGACCCTCGACCACCTCTATTCCAACTATCCCGCCACGCGGGAGCTTCGCGACGACTCCGAAGGTCAACTGGTGATGCCGCTGATTACCGAGGCGGGCTTCGGCTTCGGCGGCGGCTACGGGCGCGGCGCGCTGCAGGTCGACGGGACGACGGTGGATTACTACTCCGCCACCAAGGGCAGTTTCGGCCTGCAGATCGGCGCCCTGCAATACGCGCATGTGCTGTTTTTCATGACCGACGAGGCGCTCATGCGGTTCCGCCGGTCCGAAGGCTGGGCCGTGGGCGGCGACGTCAAGTACGCCTTCAACGACGTGGGCGAGAACCTGCGCGCCGAAACCACGACGATTACCGCGCCGGTTGTGGCGGTGATCTTCGGGCAGGCCGGGCTGCAGGTCGGCGCGACGCTGGACGGCGTGAAATACACCCGCATCATCCCCTGAGCCGCCGGGCCGCGGCGCGCGGGCATCGACCGGGTCAGGCGTCGTGAGCCGGCGCCTTGCCCGATGGTGCAAGGTAAGGGCGCGTGACATCGCGCAGGCGCAACTCCAGCGCCTCGACATGCAGCCGGATCGCGCCGTCGCCCGCCAGCGTCAGCACCACATGCCCGGCGGCATCCTCGCCGGGCTGCCAGTCGATCGCCAGCAACGACAGCACCAGGTCCGGATCGCGCCGGTCGAACCCGGTCGAGGCCACGCCAAGCACGTTTTCGACCGCCAGCACCGATTGAACCCGCTCGAACGGGCGCTGACGGCGCTGCGCGGCGGGCTGATCCTCCCAGCGGAACCGGTTGAGCAGCAGCCCGAAGCGACGCTCGGGTTTGCGCCAGGTCATCTCGGTCGCCGGGAACACAGCATCCTGCGCCAGCGCCGAAATCACCTCCAGATCCTCGGCATCGAACGCGCCCAGGTTCAGCGGCGCCTCGCGGGCGTCCTCGAATCGTGCATCTTCGCTCATGGTTGACTGACCCGTTCTATTCGCGCGCCGACGCCGCGCAGTTTCTCTTCCACCCGCTCGTATCCCCGGTCGAGGTGGTAAACCCGGTTGACGGTGGTCTCGCCCTCGGCGGCCAGCGCGGCCAGGATCAGCGACACGCTGGCGCGCAAATCGGTCGCCATGACCGGGGCGCCGCGCAATCGCTCGACACCGGTGACCGTGGCGGTGCCGCCCTGCACGTCGATCTGTGCCCCCATGCGCGCCAGTTCGGGCGCGTGCATGAAGCGGTTCTCGAAAATCCGCTCTTCCAGCACGCTGACCCCGTCGGCGGTGCACAACAGCGCCATCATCTGCGCCTGCAGATCGGTGGGAAAACCGGGGAACGGTTCCGTTACCACGTCGACCGGGCGCACGCGCGCCTCGCCGCGGCGCACCGTCAGCCCGGTGCCGGTGTCTTGTACCTCGACCCCGGTTTCGCGCAGCTTGTCCACGAACGCCTGCAACAGCTCCGGCCGGGCGCCGGGAAACGCGACTTCGCCGCCGCAGACCGCCGGCGCCAGCATGTAGGTGCCCAGCTCGATCCGGTCCATCACCACCCGGTGCGTGGCGCCGCCCAGTCGCTCGACCCCCTCGATGGTGATCTCCGAGGTGCCTTCGCCCTCGATCCGCGCGCCCATGGCCCGCAGGGAGCGCGCCAGGTCGGCGATCTCGGGCTCGCGCGCGGCGTTGCGGATCACGGTGGTCCCCTTTGCCAGCGTCGCCGCCATCAGCGCGTTCTCGGTGGCACCGACCGAGACGACCGGGAACGCCACCTCGCCCCCCTTCAACCCGCCGGGGGCGCGGGCATGCACGTAGCCGTCGCGCAGGTCCAGCTCGGCGCCCAGTGCCTCCAGCGCGCGCAGGTGCAGATCGACCGGCCGCGCCCCGATCGCGCAGCCGCCGGGAAGCGACACCACCGCGTGCCCCTCGCGCGCCAGCATCGGACCCAGCACCAGGATCGAGGCGCGCATCTTGCGCACGATGTCGTAATCGGCGGTGTGGTTGGTGATCTCGTGGCTCGACAGCGCCAGAACCTGGCCATCCTGCAACATGCTGACCTCAGCACCCAGAGATTGCAGCAACTCGGCCATGGTGCGGATGTCCGACAGCCGCGGCGCGTTGGTCAGGGTCAGCGGCTCGTCGGTCAGCAGCGTCGCCGGCATCAGCGTCAGGCAGGCGTTCTTGGCGCCGGCGATGGCGATCTGCCCCGTCAATGGGCCGTTGCCCGTCACCACGATCGAATCCATCAGCCCTGCCCCTTGTCGTTGTTTGTGCCGGCCCGCTCGGCCCCAGGATCATCCGCTGGCGCCGGCTTCGCGCCGCGGGCGCGTGCCTGCGCCTTGCGCCGGGCCATATTGGCCTTGAGCGCCGCCTTCAAGCGATCTTCGCGCGATGCGCCCGCTGCGGGCGGCGTCTTGCCGTCTGTCTTGCGTGTCATGACAACCCTCTTACAGCAGCGCCGAAAAACCGTCCAGATTGGGCTTGCACCGTGACCCGATTGCGTCTACTCACCCGCCGCATGCGGGCTGCTGTAGCTCAGAGGTAGAGCACTCCCTTGGTAAGGGAGAGGTCGAGAGTTCGATTCTCTCCAGCAGCACCATACACCCATCTCTAACTGTTGCATCACGTCGCAATTACCCCTTATGTTGCAGGAGGTTTCACCGTTGCCGCGTCTCACCATGTCGCTACATGTAGCAGAGCAGCGCGCGCAAAATGGGGGACTGAGTGTGGGACTGAGCGGGGACCGGGATGCGCAACAAGCTGACCGCGATTGCAATCAAGAAGGCGCCTGACGGCAAGCTGGGTGACGGCGGCGGCCTGTCGCTCATCAAGAGCGGCAGCGCGGGCAAGTGGGTCTATCGCTATACCCACCTGGGGCGGCGGCGCGACATGGGGCTCGGATCGTGGCCGGATCTTCCGTTGGCGGAAGCGCGGCGCCAGCGCGATCATTGGGCGTCTGTCGTTTCGGCCGGGAGTGATCCCATCGCGGCGCGGGAAGCGGAGCGTGCAGCACAGAAGGCCGAACAGGACCGCGCCGACCCCACATTCGCGGATATGGTTCAGATCGTGTTCGAGGCCAAGCAGGCCGGCCTGCGTGGCGGCGGCACCCGCGGCCGCTGGCTGAGCCCCCTCGAACACCACGTTATCCCGAAGATCGGGCGCAAGCGCATGTCTGAGATTACCAGAGGGGACGTCTACGACGCGATCAAGCCCATCTGGCGGGACAAGCACCCCACGGCCATGAAGGCGGTGCAGCGCACGCGCATTGTGTTCACCGAGGCGCGCTACATGGGAATCGACTGCGACCCCTTCACCGTCGATGCTGCGAACCGGATGCTGGGCGAGGTCAGGCACCAAACGAAGCACATAGCAGCGACGCCCTGGCAGGATATCCCGGCCCTATGGGATCGCCTCAATCCCGAATCGGCGGCCGGGCTGTGCCTGCGGTGGATGATGCTGACGCTTGTGCGGTTCGACGGGTGCCGCGCTGCTCGCGTATCCGAGGTGGATGGCGATATCTGGATCGTGCCCGCCGATCGGGTGAAGGGGCGCGAAGGCAAGGCCAGGGAATTCCGCGTGCCATTGTCGGGGCCCGCCCTTGAAATTGTCGAGGAAGCGCGCGCGGCCGGGCATGACCTGCTGTTTGCCGGACATCGCGGTCAGCCCATCACGTCACGCGCGGCTGAGAAGCATCTGGATCGCTTGGGCGAGCCGGGGCGGCCCCATGGGTTTCGCACCAGCTTTCGCACATGGGTCCAGGATACGGACGCCTGCCCCTGGGAGGTGTCGGAAACGATCCTCAATCACAGCATTGGCTCGACCGTCGAGCGCAGCTATGCGCGATCAGACCTGCTTGAGCGCCGGCGGCCTGTCATGGAGGCGTGGGCCGGGCACATCGTCGGCGGCGAGCGCGGGGTTGTCGATCTCGATTCCATGCGCAACTGATCACGTCCGGTCTCTCGACCTGCTCAGCGGCGGCGGCACGAAGGCAACGCCCCCGAGCACCTTGCGCCGCAGGTTGTAGGTGTCGGCGTGGCGCGCATGGCCGATCCAGCTCATGATGACCGGGTCGATCTCGTCCCAGCTGATCAGGCCGCGATGATACTGCGAGGCCATCCGTTTCATCTTGCGGCGCATCCGGTTGATGCTGTCTTTTCGCAGGGCGCGGTGCGTTGGCCATATGCGGTAGCCGAGAAAATCCAGGGCGCGGCCGCCCTCTTTCCTGACTGGAAATATCTGCGTTTTGGAGTTGGTGCGCAGACCGAGTTCTGCCCACAGGAATCCTTCGATATCCCGCCTGGTCTCGTGCAGGTGATCCTTGTCGTGGTGAATGACGACAAAATCATCCATGTAGCGCACATAGCGCGGCTCGCGCAGCGTGTGCTTCACGAAGTGATCCATCTCGTTGAGGTAGACGTTTGCGAATAGTTGGCTTGTCAGGTTGCCGATCGGGATCCCGCGCGGCATGAGCGCGCCGTCGTCGGCGCTGCTTCCGATCACCTCTTTCAGCAGCCACAACGTGTCCGGGCAGGCGATGCGCCGACCCAGGATGCGCACGAGCGGGTCGTGGCACACCGATGGAAAGTATTTCGATATGTCGGCCTTGAGTGCAAACGCTTGACCGTGCTCCCTGATCGTCTTTCTGAGGTAGCCCTGCACGGTATCGGCGCCCTTGTGTGCGCCCTTGCCATGCCGGCAGGCAAACGACTGGTCGATGAACCGCGCTTCGAATATCGGCTCGATGACACTGATCAACGCGTGCTGCACGACGCGATCCTTGAGCGGCAGCGATGCTATCTCCCGGCGCTTGGGTTCGTAGACGTGGAATCGGTGATAGGGGCCGGTGCGATATGTCTTGTGGATCAGGCTTTCCTGTATTGCGATCAGGTTGGGTTCGAGGTCGGCCTGAAAGGTTGCCACGTCGCGCTGGCGGCGACGCCCTTTCGCCGTGCGCTCCCATGCGCGCACAAGCGTCTCGAAGCTGATGATGTCGGGCCACAGATTTCGGAAGGTCTTAGCCATGATGGGGCGGCCGGGACGAGGGGTCGCCTGCGTGGCTACTGCGACGCCCCGGCCTGTTCATGTTTTTCGGCACTTGGCCGAGGATTGCGGGTCCTTTCGAGGGTGTTCTGAGCCGCCGCCCTTGAGCGACGGTTTTCTGACGGTCCCCGGAAGCGGGGCGAAAGCCGATGTTCGAGTTCGAGTTCGACCGGGCATTGTTCAGGTTCAGGGCAAAGACCCCGGCACTGGCGCCATTGTTCCAGTTGCCACCGCGGATCGGCAAACGCTCATGCATGGCCCGCACCCCTTACCAGCGACTTGAACCAGCCGCCGATCATGCGTCCGACCTCGTCTATGTGACGAGACCAGGTCTCATATTTCTTGATGTCGATATACCGCAGCGTGAAGGACGTTCTGACCTGTGAGCGCAGCAGGTCCAGCTCGGCGTCCAGATCCTGCATCGTCGTCTTTTTGTGATACCGCTTGTTGCAGATCACGATCAGGCGCAGCACACCCCACATCGCCTCGCGAATCTCCGCCGCCAGAACATGTCGCTCGAACTTCGGAAACTGCCGCAGGGCCACATAGCCGTAGGCGATCATTTCCTCGCACTTCTGTCGGATTTTCAGGTCTTCCAATTTCAGCCTATCACGGTATGGGCCCACGCTATCGCGCGGGCCTCAGATTTCAGGGGGTCGGATTTCAGATTACGAAAGCGGGGCGAAAGCCGATGCCCGAGATCGAGTACGACCGGGCAATGTTCAGGTACAGGGCAAAGACCCCGGCACCGGCGCCATAGCTCCAGTCGCCACCGCGGACCGGCAAACGCTCCCCGGCCACGTTGATGTAGAAGCGGTCGCTCTCGATCGGTGCACCCGGCTGTATCAGCCCGTATTGCTTGAGAATCTGAAGCGCGGCCGTGGACACCGAGTTCGCCGTCATCGTGGAAAACGCCGCGCCGGAGCTGCACACCAGCGTGCCGGCCGCCGTGCCGGACGTGGCGTAGTGAACGGTGCCTGCGGTGCCGGGGGCGACCAGCGCGCCCGTGGCGGCATCCACCGCCTTCCAGGGTCCGCTGGCGCTCAGGTCGGTCGCTGACAGGACGGCATCGTTGTCCGCGATGATCTGGATTTCTCCGTCGACGATGCGCATGCCGGGCGCCCATTCCCACACATTGCCGTTGAGAAGCTGCACGCCCCACGGGGTTGGCGGGTAATTCCAGGTCACCGGGCCGCTGCCTGCGCGGATCACCGTCGTCGTGCTGCCGTCGCCGGGGTCGCCGTTGTCGTCGACGCCGAACTCGGTGTCGTCGTTGTAGGCCCTGCCAGAATCATTATTCCCGCGCGGGAACCGGAAATCCGCACGCGCTTTCAGCGCGAGCGCCGCATACATCGGATTTGTCGCCACGCAGAAGCCCGCGCCGCTGTTGCGTGCCAGCGTTACGGCTTCGTCGTGGTCGATGCTGGTGCGCGGCACGAGGCCCGCCTGCGACACCATCTCGCCGCTCACCTCTGCCGCCGGGTGTACGCCGACCAAGATTTCATCCTTCGTCACGCCGTCAACGACGAAAGCCGGGTGCACGCCGGATCCTAGGCTCGCGTCAAGATCCTCGACGAGGAACTTCCGCAGCCGGTAGAAGTAGCTGGGCTGGCCTTTCGTCGTGAAGCGCACGGTCATGTCGCCGCCCGACATGGTTTCGACCTGCTTGCGCAGATCGGCTTGAATATCGACGCTGACGCTCATCATACTTCTCCTGCTGTCGGATCAATCGGCGGATTTGCTGTGGCGAGATACGCGGAATAGACCAGCGCGTAGATTTCGCCCTGCGTTGTGGTCTGGCCCGTGTCGGCGCCGGTTTCCGGGTCGATGATCGGAATGACGGCGGCCGGATCGAATGCCAGTGGCAGCGGGGATGCAGGCATGTGCATGACTTGCCCCCCGTCCGTGCCGATGATCGTCTCCTGATGGAACGTCACTCGTGGCGTCTTGCCAAGCTGGTTGTCGATGATCACCTGCGGGCAGCGGGTGAAGCTTTCTCCCGCGATCGGTGTTTGGTTCAACTTGTAGGACATGATGATCTCCTGATCAGGCTTGTGTTACGGTGCCGTAGACGGTGAGACCGGCGGATGTGAAGCGGACCACCTCTGTCCCGCCGATCGCAATGGACAGGGTGTCGGCGGCGGATGAATAGATACCGACCGTCCCGATGCGCAGCGCCGGGGCGTCAAGCGATCCGCCGGTCAGTTCGGTGCGACCGCCGTTGACTTGATCCGATACTTGGCCCAAGGCGGCCGCGAGGTTGAACAGGGCCAGCGTGGTGATCGTGTTCGCTTCCTGTGAGCCCGACAGGCGCTCGATTTCGCGGTATGCTTGCCCGAACGCCGCGGAGAGTGTGCCGAGACCACCGTCAAGTTCTGGCAGGCCGGGAGCTGCAATGCTGCCAGTCACCTTGACTGTGTCAAACACTGGATCAGTGCCGTAGGCAACTTGTTGGGCGTCCAGCAACGCCTGCTCGGCGCCGTCCTCGTGTTGCGATGCCAGCAACGCATCCGCAGAAGTGCTGCTTGCATGACCCTGGGCGGCGTCACGGTAGGTCAGCGCGGTGTCACGGGCGGCCTGGGATGCATCACGGGCTGCTTGGCTGTCGGTTACCGAGGTGTCCAGCGTGGCTTTCTTCACGTTCACAGCAGCCGTCAGGCTGTCGACCGAAGTGGTCAGATTGGCAACTTCTTGTTCAACGGTCATGATCGGGTCTCCTTACGAGAAAGCGTGCGCGTCGATGTAGCGGGTCTGGCTGTTGGTGAAGGCTGTGGCCATCTGGACGAGTTGGGGAGCGATGCTGTCATGGATCGCCTGCGTATCGTCCCGGTAGCCAAGGGCGGCCGTCTCGCTGGCCGCGGCATTGGTCTCGGATGTGGCAGCGCCGGTCTCAGCGGATTCCGCCGCGGTTTGCGCTGCCGCAGAAGCGGTCTGCGCTGCCTGGGCTGCATCTTTTGCCGCAACTGCGCCCGTCTCGGCAGTCTCCGCCCCGGTTCGCGCTATCTGCGCATTGGTCAAGGCGGTCTCGCTGGCAACCCGCGCAGTCTCCGCGTCGGTGGCTCTCTGGTCTGCCGTGATCGCGCTTGTATTCGCAGCGCTGGCATCTGCGGCAACACCAGACTCTGACGCTGCCGCTGCTGTAGCGCTGGCCGATGCCTCCCCGGCCTTGGTTGTGGCGGTGGCTTCCGCGGCCTCTGCGGCGGTTTGCGCATTCTGGGCGTTGAGCCTGTGGCCCGACGCCGAGTCCCGCGCGGCCTCCGATGCAGCCTGAGCCGTCTGGGCCCCCGTCTGAGCGGCCTCCGCTCCGGCCTGCGCGTCAACGGCGGCCACTTTTGCGGCGCTTGCTGCGCTCTTGTGCGCGTCAGCCGTCGTGGAGTGGGTGAAGGCATTGGACTCGGACTTCTCCGCCTCGCTCGCCGCCGTTTCGGCCCGCGTCGCGTCCGTGGCCGCCGATTGCTCGGACAGCGCAGCGTTGGCGGCGGCCGTCTCGGATGCGGTCTTTGCGGCCTCGGCATCACCCTTGTAGATGTTGGTCGTATCTCGCGCCGCGCGGGCGTCGATAACCGCCTGCTCGGCTGCATTGACGCTGGGCGGTGGCGGCAGATCCATGGATTGCGACAGATAGGCGGTCGCGCTTTCAGGGACGGTTGCGAAGATCGACTGGCTGAACCCGCCCGCCTGCCACACGACCAACACGCGATAGCGTCCGGGCGTCAGGTCGATCGAGAAATCACCGTTGTCGTCCGATGTGACCGTGTGCCCGCCGGTCTGGTTCGCGCTCGGCAGGACAATCGCATCGCCGTCGGCGCCGATCTTCTGCGGATGCGGTGTGAAGGTCAGCGTTACCCCGGATTGCGCGCCGAGGCCGACGTCAACGGTGCTGCCCGTGATGGTGCATACGCTCATCGGCCGGACTCCCTGCGCCAATCTCGAACTGCCGGGTTATCACTCGCGGCGCTTTCTACGGTTTCCAGGGTTACCTTGGCGTCAGATCCGGTATCGGCGGCGCCCGGCGTGTCGCTGTTCAGGGATCGCAGCGCCTCAATATCCTCGACCACCTGCGGGGTTCGCGCGGCGACGGCCGCCATCGCCTTCCCGGCCTGTAGGTGCTTGGCAGAATACCTCGCGCCGAAGTAAAAGGTGATGATCGCGCCCAACAGGAGCCACAACTGGTCAGGCACGAGCGCAAGGCCGCGCATCCGTGACGAAAACCACACGGGATCGACCATCGCCGCAACGAACAGACCGATCGTCCCAAGCGCCATTGCGGGACGCGGGATACGGTTGATGCCGTCGATCAGGCTGTTGAACCACCCGCCGGAGTTGTCGAACTCGGCCGCCATCTGTTCGAGCGCGGCGCGCTGTGCGCCTGCCTCGCGCTGATCTGCGGCCTCCGCGTTCGGCCGAAAGGTCTCGACCGTTTCGGTGATGACGTTGCGCCCGCCGCCGAACAGCGCGCCGATAAGTTTTCCAATCAGCCCCATGCCTTTACCCTTTCCTCAAACTCCGCGGTGCTCAGGTGAAAGCGCGGACTGATGAAACTCTCCGCCCGCCTGATCCAGCCGCCTTTGCCGCCGACGCGGGTGCGGGCGTACTTGCGCGACGCCGGCCGGCGGTCGGCCAGCCGCAGGTAATAGTTGCGCCGGGCGATGCCGTAGGCGTCTACCAGGCGGTCACCGGCCTTCTCGAACGCCCGCGCAACAGCGGCGGCCGTGTTGGGCCCCAGCGCGCCGTCCACCGTGACCGGCTCATCAAATTCCGCCAGAAGCCGCTGGAGGATGCGCACGGCGTTGCCGCCCGCGTTGACCTGCATGTCGAACACCGTCGCCTGCAACGGCTCGGGCAGCAGGTTGATCCGCGGCGCCTCGAAGTAGTGTTTGATGAAGATGTCGACGGCCTGTTGGCGCGTCAGGGCGCGCACGTCGGCCACGTCCACGTCGCCGTCGCGATCCAGGTCAAGCCCCAGCCTGCGCATGGTGTGGATAGTCACGCCATAGTTGGTCGCGCCGCCCGGATCGTCGGGGTCGTTCACAAACCCGCCCTCGCGCGAGACGATCTCGCGGGCTATCTCGGTGACGCTGGGTGAGGATCGGACATGCGAACCCATTGAAAACCTCGTTTTCTCTGCGGGTCGCACATCATGCGCGGTGTTGTGGAGCCACCATTACCACATCTTGCGGCAATGGTGAAGCCGTCAATCGTAGATCGGATCGCGCGTCGTGCTGCGGATCGTGTAATCGAGGCGCGGGTTAAGTTGGGCACCCTGCACATTGCGCTGGCTCGCGCGCATACCGCCCCGGATCGACTGCTTGAGCGTTTGCACCGTGATCGGATAGGTCGGGTGCTTGCTGTTGAAGTCGACGATCAGATCGACAATGGCCGGCGTAAGCCCGTCGCCTTCGCGGCGCGACTTGCGCACAGCGGCCAGGATATCGCCCCGCTCGTCCATGATCCGCCTTTCTCGCGACTTCATGCGCGAGTTCAGGTCGTAACGCTCGGACAAGCGCGCCGGGGTGAAGCCCACTGCCTGTGCCAGAAGCTCGCCGACCCTGAACTCGTCAATGATTGGATCGCCCCGGTAGGTCTCCGCGCCCTCGACCCAATAGCGTCCCGTCTGCATGATGTCGTTGATGAACTTGGGCGTCATCTTCTCGACGCCTCTCCAAACCTCGCCGTCCTTAACCATGCTGACGCCGCGCCAGATGTTTTCCCCGATGCCCGGCACTGCGCCCAGCATCTGCCGAATCCAGTAGTTGTATTCTTCTTCGCCTTCCAACTCGCGCCAGGGCTTGCGGAACCACAGTTCCGGCATGCCGATCCGGTTGGTCAGGTCAATTCCGGCCCAATAGCCGGGGGCGCCGTTCAGAATCATGCCGGCCGCATCCTTGGGAAGGTAGTTGAGAAGCGCCGTCTCCATCGCTTCCTCGACATCGTCGGACCCGCCCGAGAAAAACAGCCCCAGAAGCCCCGTGATCAGCGCATAGCCCCAGGTGCCCTTGACGCCGGCGTGGAACATCATCGAACCCGTGATCCCGGCCAGTTGCGCCATCGCTTCCTGCCGCTCGGACTTCGTCTTGCCTCGCATCATCTGATGCGTGTCGCGGAAAAGGCGCCACAGCATGTTGATCTGGAAGTTTCTGAAAACCATCGCGACGCGCATGTAGTCGTTCTGCAAAAGGCGTGGCCTGGCGGTATTTTGGTAGTCGAAATGCGTCTTCCAGGTCAGGTCACCGGCCTTCTGAATTGCGGCCTCCCGGTCCAGTCCCTTATCTTTGGCCATGCGGTATGCGGCGAGGAATGTCACCTCGCGGTTCATACGCTCAGCGTGGTGGAAGAACCAACTGACCTTCTCCATGATCATCGTGCGCGTGGCGCTATACTCCACCCCCGTCTCGCCGACACCGGCCAGATCGTGCGACTGGCTCTTGTCCACCACGCCGCGGCTATATGCATCGTGCATGGCAGCGCGCTCGTCGTCGGTCAGGCGCGAACTGTCAGCCGCATGCCCCTTGCCGGTGGTGAAGTCGGCCATGGCGCGCGTCAGTTCCCTGGCGGCCTTCCTGATCCCGCCCTTGCCATAGAACGCGCCGAGTATCGGCGTGCCCACAACGCTGGTCTGGGACACGTTCACAAGAGCGGCAGCCGGCGTCATGCCGAGGTAGTAGACAAACGCCGCCGAGGTCGCGCCCTGCGCCCACGCGGCGCCCTGCGGGTTCATCACATACTCGTGCCGGCGATCCATTTCACGCACGACAAGCCCGTCGCGCACCGGATCATCGGAGCGGCGCGCCTCGTCTGCGGCGACTTCCAGCGCCTCACTCATGTCGAGGCTGTATTTCAGGCGTGCAAGCTGGTGCGCGCCGTGAAACATCTGGGTGCCGAAGGCGCGGAATGCGTCACCGGAATAGCCTGGCGTGCCCTTCCGGTGCATGCGGTTCTTGCGCAGCGACATGTCGGGCAAGGTTTCCAGCCACCGCTGCCAGATCGCGTCCATCACTGTGTTGTCGGCGCTGATTTCCGACAGCAGCCCCTCGACATCTGCGACAAAGCCGGGGTCGACCATGTCGCGCATGTTCGTCTCGCTCATCACCCCGACTTCGACGTCGTAGCCCTCGCGCCGCATGCGCGCGGCTTCTTCCTGCTGATCTGCGACCTTCTCGAACTTCGAGAAACTCACGATCTTCCCGCTCTCGTCGCGCGAGGTCACATAGAGATCACCGAACCTGGACAGCGGGAAGTACGGCCCCTCGATCCTGTTGCTTTCGAACTTCTTGCGCAGCTGGGCGATGCGCGCTTGCTTTGAAAGGCGCGTCCTCAACTTGGCCTTGCTCAAGGCGGCGTTGGCTTCCTCGATGGCTTGATCCTTCTCCGCCCCATCGAGCCCGTCGTCCTTGATGCGCTCGATTTCGCGTTCGTGGGCGCGTTCTGCGCGACGCACAGCCACGGTCATGGCCTTTGCCGCCTGTTCCTCGATCGCCTTCTCGAACTGCTCGGCCAGTTTGCGATATTCATCGCGGACAGTCCTGAACATGGCCTGGAATTCCTGCGGCAGGCTGTCAAACGCCTCCCGAAGTCTCGCGTAGTCAGCCTTTCGCCTGATTTCGCGGTTCTGGCGCGCCTTGGCGGCCTTGTAGGCGACGCTGTTCGGGTTGTGCGTCTCCAGAATCTCGCTGTCGCGCGCCTCGACGACGCTCATGTAGGGCTTGGATGGATCTTGCCCGGCAATCGTCGAGTCGTGCATCAGGTCCATCATGCGCGCGTTGTTCGGCCTGTCTCCGCGCTTCCAAATCTTGTCGCCGGATATCAGGCGCCGCCATTTCTGCGCGATCTCGTCCGTATCGCCGTGGCGCTCGTTGCGCAGTGTGTCCATGGCTTCTTTCAGACGCAGGTATTTCTGCGCCGAAGGCAGGTTCTTGCCGAGTTCGGTGAACAGGGGGCGGCCGGGAACAAGCGCCAGGGCATTTGCGCTGTCGCCGGTCTTCATCCCGGCCATCGCCTGCGTCATGATGTTGCCGAGAAGTTTCTTGCGACCGCGTTCCGCGTTTGCGTCATAGACGGGTTCGACGTTTGCCGGATGCGCCGGATCGCGCCGACTGGCTCGCATGCCGCCACCCCCGCCGGGTCCGTCCGGACCGCGCCCGCCGACCTCGCCGCCGTTGATGCGCCCGAACACGTCCGCGGCCGTGTCCGCCCCGCTCAGCCGCAGCGCCTTGGTGATGGCTTGGATCACGTCGCCCAGCTTGGCCAGCGCGCGCCCGACCGGGGTTGCCGTGTCGCGCTTTGCGCCCCACTCGCGGAACATTTCGGCGACGACTTCCTCGATCTGCGCGGTTGCGTTCAAATCCGGATAGAGCCGCTTGATCTTGTCGCGCAGGTGCTTGTTCGCAGGGCTGCGCGCCGCGCGCACCAGCGTTTGCCATTCCGCCTTCGTGAACAGGCCATGCGAACCACCCCACAGGCTGGAGTCGCGCAGGGCGTGGATGATTTCGTGACGCAGCGCGCCAATGGCGCCGCCGACCCCGGTTGCGTCCGAGGCCACGCCGATCGTCTCGTCGAGGAAATACCCGTCGAGCGCAGACATGCCCGGATAGTCCGCGTCGATCGGCCCATCCGACACTCGCAGCTTGATCCGCGACGACAGGCCGACGCGCTTCAATTCAGCCCGCAGGCGCCCCTTGAGCCCGCGCACCTCGGCGGGTTCCACCACCGTGCGCTTGACCGGTTCGGGCGCGATGGCTACGTTGAGGGTGTCGGGGCTGACTTCCAATACCGGGTCGATGTGCGTCTCACCACGCCTCGCCGTCGATTTCTTCGAAAATCGGGCCCCGACACTCATATCCTTTGAGAGATCGTAGTGCATGCGGCCGTTGGAATCCTCGCGCACCGTAACCACAACGTCCTTGGGCTGACCTGCCAGCATCACCCGCGCGGCAAACTTGTGTACTGCTTTCATCTGCTGGCGGCCGTAGATGTCTGGCATGGTGGACACCAGTGTGCCGTGTGTCATGACTTGCTCCAGCGCCGGAATCAGTCGCACAAGATCCTCGCCCTTCGCGTTGACGCTCTTGGCCGCACCCCGCCGGGTAAAGCCGATCTCCCAGCCCGTCTCACGGTTGGTGATGCGCTTGCCGACCAGGTTGTCGCGATACCATCTGATGCCAGCGGCGCGCAGCGCGCGCATGCCGTCGCCCTTCGGCTCGATCTCCTTGCCGGTCAGGGATGTGACGGGCTCGCGCCGCGATGCCTTCGGCGCGGGCTTGTCGGCGTCGATGATTGCCTGAGCTTCATTCTTGTGGGCATCGGCAATGAACTCCGACCCAAGGCTCATTTCGTATTCAGACAGAACCTTGCCCAGCACATCGCGCGACTCGATGGACTTCTTGAACGGCCCGGAGCGGGTGGAAAAGTCGCCCAGGATTTCGCGCACCGTCGGGTTGAAGATGTACGGTTTGTGGCCGCGCTTCTTGTCGATCCTGATTTCAAACTCGCCGCGCGAGCCGGGCGTGCGCTGCACCGTCATGACCTCGTCAGCCGTTTTCAGCAGCGCCGGCGCGTTCGACGTGCCCGCCTCGCTCACGAACTTGATGGCCTGATCGACGCTCGTGAACGAACGCGGCGCATCGGCCATCGCCTGCTCGGCAGAAAAGTCCTTGGGAAGCATCAGACCTTGATCGAGAGACCCGTCGTCTCGGCGGAACATCACGATCTGGCCGCGCCCCTTGAACTTGGAGAAGGCGTTGATGACGTTGCCGGTCACGACCTCACGCTTTTCGCGCGCCTCGGCCTGGCCATTTTCGAACGCTTTGCGCACTGTTTCTTCGCGGGCTCCGGTGATCGAGTAGTCATCTGCGTCAGCGTCGGTGAGGCGCGACATGGATACCGTGATCTGCCGCCCCGGCGATGCAAGCGCGATCCTGACGCTGATCTTCGACGCCGCTGTCGGGTTGTCGGATACCCTTGAGAGGTCGGCGCCAAGTGCCATGGCGTAGACGGTATCCTGCGTCTGACCGTTTTGCAGGAACGACACCATCATAGGGCGACCGGGCGCAAACTGACTGATGGCGCTCTTGATGGCGCGGAACTTGTCTTGCTGGGTGGCGGTCGCCGCGTCGTGTCGGTTTATCAGGTCGGCCACCTTGTCCTTCTGCTTTTCGGTCTTGGCTTGTTTTTGCCGCTCGACAAGTTCCTCCCGGCGCTTCTTGTTGGCGTCGATCATGTCGGAATAGAGCCGGTCCATCTTTTCAATCTGATCGTCGACATGTGCGTCGATGCTCTTTCCGGCGCGCGCTTCGGCTATCAGTTCATCCAGCTTTTCGGGCGTGTAGGGCTTGCCCAGAATCTTGGCGTCGACCGCCTCCAGAATGGTGTCCCGGCCGAACGCGCTTTCCGGTGCGACGCCTTCTTCGATCACCTGTGACGACTCGGTTTTCGCGTCGATTTCCACGACCTTCGCTTCCAGGTCGTTCGCGCCGATGCTGTCGAGTTCGTCGATGTAGTTCTTGTATGCCTGCTCGATATCGACGTAGATTTCTTCCGTCCGCTTGGGCCCCAGGACAATCAGCTTGCCCGTCAATTTGGCCGCGATACCACCTGATGCGCCGGCGGTCTTCGGCGCCGCAACGCCCGTGGCGACGCTGACGTCGGGGTTATCGAGAAGATATTGGCGAACAACCTTGTCGCCATGCTTGTTCATGAAGTCCGGCGCATCCTCCATCGTCACGGCGGATTTCTTGTTGGCCGTGGTCGAGGCGTTCAGGCTCGCCAGCTTTTTCATCAGCAGCGCGGCCGGTCGCTTTTCGACTGCCAGATCAGAGACCGAAATGTAATACTCTGGCAGCTTGGTCTGGCCGGTCCTGTTGATCCGGCCCAGCATCTGCATGAACACGTCAATGTTGTTGTCGGGCTGCAAGATCAGCATGGCGCGCACCTTGCCGTCGTTATCCGCCGCATCGGTCGCATGCATGGAAAAGCCAGTTGCGCCCGACCTGTTGATGATCAGGCCATCATACTCGCCGCTGTTGTAGCCGTTCATGGTCCGCTTTTTCGACGCCTGGTCGTTCTTGCGCGTCTCCAGAACACCGTTGCGGATTTGCTTGCTTCGCCCCGTGATTTCACCGACGTTGATGCCGGCCGCCTCCATCTTGTCGCGGATCGCGTCGATGGGTGAGCCGGGAAGGTCGCCCAGGTCGATTTCCGCGATCATCTTTTCGGCGGCGCGAACCTCGTCGAGGGCAATTCTCCCGCCAAGCCGCTCGATATCGCCATCGGTCAGGAAGTAGTACGACTTGTTCTGGTCCTCATCCTTGATCGTGATCCGGCGCAGCCTGTCGAGATATCTGCGCAGAATCTCGTTGAACGGAACGTCAAGGCTGTCACCGACCGACAGGTCGCGATCATTGATGTAATCCTCGACGATCGAGGCGTTCGTGTTCGACAGCGCGATGATCGGTTTCTTGCCCTGCTTGAACAGGTCGATTGCACGATCGGCAACCTCACCGGTCTTTACGGACAAAAGGAGTTGGGCAACCACGTTGTGCATGGTCGATGCGAAGTTGGTCGACGACGCGCCGGCTTCGCCTATGGCTGCATCACGCGCAGCGCCGGAGCCCTCGGCCATGAGTTCCTCGGCATAGGCTTCGCGAATTCCCTCCATGAAGCCGCTGTCGAGTTTGAAAATCTCGCGCACAGCCTTGGCGCCGTTTTCAGCGGCAATGGGATCGCTGGACAGGACGTCCATTTCCATGCTGATGCCTTCATAGGTCCGCTCACGGCGAACATACTGACCGTCCTGCACCAGCGCCGCGCTGATGACCTGCTGCATGGGGACGCCGCCCTGCTCGACAGCCTGCTCAAGCTTCTCCGCGCTTGGCAGCGCATTGCGCAGGTTCGTCGACGTGTAGAGCGACATGACGGCCGAGTTTTTCGCGAAGGTCGCCGACGAGAACATCTTTCCATTCGGAGACGCCGCCAGAAGCTTTCGAATGAACACGGATCGAGGCTCCGGGTCTCCTTCCTTCTTCGGCTGTGCATTTGCGGTCCCGCCGGCTTCATGGCTTTCGTCCAGGATGAACATCGCGTTCGGCGCGATCGACTGCATGGCGCGCATGCGGTTCGTCACATTGCCTTTGTCCGTGGTCATCTGGTCGTAGGTCGTGAACAGGACGCGCTTACCCTCCGGCAAAGATCCTTCGCGCAGCATGGCGCGAATCCATGCGTCCTGCTCCGCGCTCGTTCCCGAAGAAATGGTATCGCCCGACTTGGAACTGACCGGCACCGCCTTGCCGGCGCGCAGACTGTTGTTCGTGACCATCACCTCGGACTGGATGTCGCCCATGCCGATATCGCGCAGATCGCGCATCATGTCCCCGTAGAGGCCGGGGTTGACCGTGAAAAACACCGGCGTCTTGCCCTGACGCAGCGCGTAGCGGATCATGCCGGCCACGATCCGGCCCTTGCCGACTCCCGTCTGGTCGCCGATGATGAAACCGAGTCCGTCCCCCACATTGTCGATTGCGAGCGCAATGGCGTCGACCTGCTCGGCCGAGAAATAGCCGCGCTTTTCGGGCGTTCCCAGCATATCGTCGACGTCATAGTCGAGTTCGCGCGCGACGAACTGGTCGATATCGCCCACCCGCGCTTCAAGCGACCCAAGCGCCCGCCCGACCGAGTCGGCAACATTCTTCGGGACAAGGGTGCCGACCGCGAATTGAGCGTTCGACCGCGGCGTGTATTGGACCTGGAAGTCGGTTTCGGCTTCGGTATTGTTGCGCTCGACCTTTGCCCGAGTGTCCTTGGGCTTTACGGCGTCGGGTAGATCGCCGCGAGAAGGTCGTTGAACTGCATCAGGCTGAGCGGTTCCCGCGTCTCCGGTTCTTCCTTGATTTTCTCCGGGTTGATCGGGAACAGATGAAGGTTCAGCCCCTGCGTCCTGAGCGTTTCGGACCGCCTCGCCAGCATTTCCGGTATCTCCCGGTCGCTGCTGGGCGTCAGGCCGTCCCATTTGGACATCCGCTCCTGCGCCATCGCCCACGGGTCTCCGCCCATTTCCTTGGTCTCGCGCACCATCCGGGCGAACCGACGCCTCAGATGATCCAGATACTGTTCCTCGGTCAGTGGTTTGCTGGGGGGGGGCATCAGAACCCCCGCTATCCGCGGATCGCTGTCCCCTGGGGTCCAGGCTATCTTGCTGTCCATCAATCCGACCTTTCAGCTGATCCCACGCATTATACAGCACAGGCGCCTCTTTCATAGGCAGAGATTTTCCGCTCTTGCCGCGCCCCTCGATCACGACGACGTCGACAGGCCACCCCGCGCCTTGCCGCGAATACATGTCGCCGTCGAGCGTGAAGTGCTCGGTCACGTTGTAGTTGTCGTATAGCTTCTTCCAGAAGGCGCGGCGCTTGGGCGCCCGGTAGCCGGTCTTGCGCGCGTCAGCGTCGCCCTGGTGGCCGCCGACGATCAACACGGCGCGGCCATCGTCCTTCATCGCGGACAGGGCACGCATCGAAATGGCGTGGTCAATCTCTCCGGTCGTGCCGGTGCTACCCTCGAACGCCCACTCCTTGTTGCGGCCGTCCTCGCCCTTCACTTTGCCGAACGGCGGGTTGGCAATGACAGCATCCTGACCGTTCGGCGGAGTGTCCTCCATCGCATCGGTCTGGCGAATGTCGCCCTCGCTGTAGAGGCGTTGCAGCAGGTCGGATCGGCTGCCCTGCAATTCATTGGCCGTGACGTTGGCAGGCGTGGCTTCGATCAGCAACATGCCGGTGCCCGCGCTCGGCTCATAAACGCTGGACTGCGCGTCGATCCCCGCGAGGCGGGAGGCCAGATAGGCCATCGGGGCCGGTGTCGAATAGGCTTGATACTGGATCGACGACGATGTGCGCTGCGCAAGCTTGGGCTGGCGCTTGTAGAGCGCGACCAGTTCATCGAACTTCTGCGCCTCGGTCTTGCCGGTGCGCACGATATCGCGCGCCGCCTGCACAACGCCACTCTCCATGGCTTCCTCGACCATCTTCAAGTCGGCTTCGCTCAGGTCGCGGCCAAGAAACTCGGACGCCTCTTTGCGCGCGGCAACGATGGTCGAGTATTCAGCGCCATCGCCAAGCCGCTTCTGGAAGTGCTCGGCCAGCCGCACGCTTTCAGGGCGGGTGGCCGCTGCCGGCTCCGGTCTGGCTCCGGTCTGGCTCCGGTCTGGCTCCGGCTCCGCCGCCTGCTTGTCGCGCATGTCGCGCACGATCTGCATCACCTCTGCCGACGATTGCATGTCACCGACGTCCTGGCCGTCGAGATCCATGTCGTCGCGCAGTTGGTTGTAGGCGTTGCGCGCCACCGGCTGGGCCTGCTCGAAGGTCAGCCCGGCGCGATCCATCAGCGCCTTGATGAAGTCGGAGAACTGCCGGCGACCGGCGCGGATGTAGAGACGCCCGATCTTGTAAGCGAGTTCGACAAGCTTCGGGTCAAGCCCGCTGCTCGTCTGGTTCTTCATGATGCCAGACAGTTCCGCTTCAAGCGCGGCCAGTTCCGCGTTTTCCTCGGCGGTAAGGCCGCTCATCCCCTCGGGGGCGGCGCTTCCCTGACTCGGCGCTGGGTCTCCCGTATTCTTCTTCGTCGCAAGGTCGCGGGCGCGCTTTATTGCTGCGGCCTCTCCATCCGACCCTACAGCATAGGCAATGCCACTGAACCCGGCGCGCCCCACGCTGTCACGGACCCCCCAAACAATGCCGGCAACTGGAATTTTACGGCCGCCTACAGTGACGGTCCTGGCAAAGTCTTGTGCGGGCGGCGGCGTTTCGCGCCATACCCTGAACTCGCCCATCTCAAAATCCTGGAAGGATGCGCCATCCAAAATGCCGGACGCATCGTCAATCGCAAGACCTCGCCGCGTTGCAAATTCCACATGTGACGAATTGGCTTCCTGTTGCGTCACCGCCTCACCCTGCCCCGCCTCGGGCTCAGTGGTGGGTGTGGGGGCGTCACGCTCCGCGTCCTCCTGCTGGGGCGCGGCGTCGGGCCGGGCGCTCTTTTGCTGCGGCTCGCCGCGCTCCGCGGCCTTCTTCCCGTCGCTCCCGACCAAGTTCACCATCACGCGCGGGACGGTAGGCTGATCCGGCGCTGTCGCAGCGGCCTTGCTGCCCTCGTCATATCCGGCCAGCCAATCCTTCGCGTTTTTGCCACGTTCATTTGTGAAATATGACGGTAGTTCACGGGCTTCCCCGCTTTCCCCAGCCTTGCGCCCCGCAGCGTAATGAGGCCCCCGGTCGTCAGTTGTGGTGATGCGCCCTGTTGCGGCCTCCTTGTCCTGCCGCTTGGCCTTGGGCGTGATCGGCTTTTTCGTGTCGCTCTCCAGCCACGCATCGAACTCTGGAACGCTCATCTTGCGAATGCCGCCCAGGCGCTGCTGTCCCTTGCCGTCGCTGAACCCGGCCTTGTAGGTCTCGGCCGCCTGCGTCGCGTCATTGAAGCCCAGCATCACCTTGTGCTCATCGAAGCGCCCGGTATCCGCGTCCATCTGATCCACCACCCAGACCGATTCAGAGTCCGGGTTGTCGCCCATGTAGAAATCGACGTGATCGCCATCCGCGCCCTCGGTGCGAAGGATGCGGCCGTAGTGGGCGGGCATTTCAACTTCCCACGCGGTTTTCCCATCGGGGCCGACCTTGCTGCGTGTCGATCCCTTGCGGTTCTCGATGGACAGGGTTCGACCTTGCCATTCGGTCTTTCCGGTCTTGTAGTTTTCGGCCTCGGCCTGTGCCGGCGTCGGGTTGGGGTCGGTTTTCGCGGCCGCCGCCTCGATCTCGCCCTCCTGCCCTTCGCCACGCTCTTTTTCTTTCGCCTCATTGCGGCGACGCTTGCGGTCCTTGCGGATCGCGGCGCGCACCTTCTCCTGATCGACGTCGGGCTCGCCTTGGAAGATCACCCGGCCATCGGGATCGCGCACCGTGGTCATGTCCGCGTCGCGTGTGTCCTGGTAGCCGTCCTTGGTGGTGTGGATTTTGCCCGTCGGCTTGGCCGTCTGCTCTGGAGCGAACATGTCGTCCTGCGCGCGGGCGCCGTCGTCGAACAGCCCGCCCTCCGGGGGCGCCTCCTGACCGCCGCGCATGGGGCGCTGTGTGCCAGCCTGCGCGCGGTCGCCATCCGTCACCGGAGTAACGCCGGGGATCAGAGATTGATCGCCTTCGGGGGTGCGCTCCGTGGCTGAGGCACTCTGGTCGTCCGCGGTTACTTCAGATCGAGCAGCGGCTTCTTGCTCTCCAAGTGCGCCAACATCTTCAACTGACGCTCGGCCTCCGCCTTCTCGGCCTTGCTGGCCTGCGGATTGTCCAGCGTTGCCTGCGCCTTCTGCCGCGTCTTGCTGCTGACGCGCTCGCGGAATGTCTTGCTCGCCGAACGGGGGAGCGGAATCCGGGTCTTGCCGGGTGTCTGCGGTCGCTGGGCCATCTTCAACCTCTCGTTCGAGTATTCTCCATAGCACATCTTCGACGATGCCGCCATCGCGCTCAAGCGTGTCGAACGCCTCCGCCCGCTCGGCGTCGGTCAGAGAAAATCCGCCTTCAACCTCTGTCTGGCGAAGGCTGGCACCAATGGTGTCGACGCGCTCGTCCGGCGTTGCGAAGTCGTGTTCCGGGTGCGGGATGATCAGGCCGAAGTCATTTATTTGGTTCTGGTCCGCCTCGATCAGTCCGGTCTCGTCGACGTCGATGCCTTGCGCGCGCGCCTCGTCGGACCACTGGCGCGCTTCTTTCTCCTGTTGCAGGTCGCGCTGCGTCTGGTCCTGCACCGGCTCGCCGGCGGCCTCCCTGGCGATCGCGTCAATCACGCCCTGGCGGGACAGGTATTCGCCGTCGCGGCCAACGATATCGGCATATTCGCCCCAATCGCCGGCCACCAGGTTGTCGACCTCTTTCGCGCCGCCATGGCGGAACAGACCCGGCATGCTTTGCGGCGTTACGCCGATGTGGTTCAGTTCGCGAGCGAACTCCGAGTCCGGGTCGATCCCGCCCAGGCGGCTATTGATCAGGTTGGTAAATGGCCGCTTTTGAAGCCGCACGGGGCCGCTGGGCGCCCTGCCGGCCATCGTGCTGGCGTTCCCGCCGGCCGATGTCCCGGTGTCGGCAAAGAGGGGCGTCGTATCCAGCGGCGGGCGCTGCGCAGCGCCTTTCATGCGTTCTTGCAGGATTTCCGCCGCCATGGCCTCGGCCTGGTCGCGGGGGGTGTCCTGCTCAGCCATTATATCCGACGCCAGCCCTTCCATCTCATCCGGGTCGATGCCATCAGGAACCGCAGCCGCCTGCATTTCCTCACGGCGCTCCTGGATCGGATCGCGTGCCGTGATTTCGATCTCGCCGGACGCAATCTGGTCCGGGGATACCAGAAGCGGGCCGTCCTCGCTGTTGAGCATCAGCCCGTCGGCCGTTTCCTCGACGAACTCGGCGTCCATCGTGATCCCGTCCGGCGTGGTGATGCGCACGCGCGCGCCATCTGTCAGCCCGCTGGAAAGGGACGGCCCGGCGCGCTCCGCGGCGCGGCTCAGGGGGCCGGCCGGCGGGGCTTCTGGTGCGGAGGGGAATTCCGGCAGTGCGTCGCCGTCCAAGTCATCGTTGGGCGCCGGCTCAGGCGCAGGTGCAGGGGGTTCGCCGCCGGGTGCGGGTTCATCGTTGGGCCCGGCGTTGCGCGGCGCAGTGGGGGCGGGCTTCGGATTAACCGGGCCGCCATCGCGCCCGCCTTCCATGTCGCCGCCGTCCGCGTCGCCTCCACGCATGGAGCCGACGGCGCCAGCGCCGCCGCCAAGAACCGCGCCGACAAGGGCGCCCTCGGTCGCGTTTTCGGTCCAGCCGCGATCCGGGTCATAAAGCTTCTGCGCCACCACGTTGTTCGCAACGGTCGCAAGGTATTCCTGCGCCGCTTCCTCACCTGACCCCTTGGCAATGTGGATCAGGCGCTTCATCACGCCGTTGGTGATCTTTTTGCGAAACGACGGCGGCAATATCTTGAGCGCGCGCGCCAGCGGGATCATTTCGGTCGCGCCGATCGTCATGCCAATCTTGGATGCCTGCTCCGCAACTGCCTCGTCGGCGCCGGCCTCTTTCGCTTCCTCATAGAGTTGCCGGGCGTTCATCCCCATGCCGGAAACCGCCGCGCCGGCGCCGGCTGTCGGCAGGCCGGCGACGCCCATACCGGTCATGTTGCCCGCGCCGCGCGCCACCTGGCCCCAGAATGACTGATCGCGCTCGTCAGGCGCGCCGAGCGTGCTTTCGGTCGCATCAAGGACGGCTTGGCCGCGCTGGAAGCCCGCGGTCTCGGGAAGCGTTTCCGCGCCCATCGTTTCGGTTGCCTGGTTCTGGCGGATTTGCGCCTCAAGCTGCCCGATCTGTTCCTGGACGTAGGCGCGTTCCTCGTCCGACGGCAGGTTTGGCAACTCTGCCTTGAGCGCCTCGACCTGCTGCCTCGCATTGTCGATGCGCTGGCCGGCCTGCTCGCGCATGTTGCGCGCGCCCTCCAGCTGCGACCTGCCGGCTGCGTCCTGCGTGCCAGCCACGGCGTCGGCCGCGCCTGCGGCGAACTGCTGCCCCCGGCGCTTCATCAGGGATCCCGCGCCCTCGCCTTCGAAGACGTCGCCATCATCGCCGGGCTGCGCGCCGCCCTGCCCATTCAACGCCAGCGCCCGGTCCACGATCGCATCGCCATCATCGCCAAGAAGCGACGACATGGCCTCGCGCATGGGGGCGCCCTGCTGCAACTGCTGGCCCAGCTTGGTTGAAAATTCCTGCGACACGCGCGCGGCGGCAGTGGGGTCTTCCACCTGCGCGCTCACGGCTTCCTGGAACGCGGCGACGATGTTCGGCGGAACCTGCGTGGCGGCGGCGATTTCGGTGGGCTTGAGAAGGTCTTGCCGGGGCGCGGTGGCGGGCTTTTTCTCTTTTTCGCGCTGCTGGGTCGAGAAGATCGACTTCGGCTTGCGGCGCTCAAGGGTTGCTTCAACGGGGGAATAGGCAAAGACGTTATCGGCCACGGGCATACCTCATCGGGACAGGGTAGCGAAGGTGGCCGCACGTCATGCGCGGTATCACAGGGGTATGCTAGCAGAAGGTCGGGTCGGATGGAAGCGGCGCGTTAGCGGGCGCGCTTGCCGGAAGCCTCGCGCTTTGCTGCCATTTCATCACGCATCTTGTTGCGCCGATCACGTTCGCGGCCAATCTGGCTATTGATCCAGAGGCCAACGCAAAGCGTGCCGATGACCGCGACGATGACACCCACCGCGATGCTGTCGGTCGCGATTAGGACCATGAAGCCGAAAAGGCTGCCGATGGACAGACCAGACGCCAGCATGGCGATCCAACCGTAAATCTGGGCGCGGTCATGATAATCAGGGAAGCGCATGCTCACAATATAAGCATGCGCCCCGCTGTTGTGAAGCCCTGTGCTAGCGCATTGGCGTCACGGTCGGTTTTATCTCAACACATCGTGTCAATGGCAATGATAGGGCTTGGAGCCCGCGTGGCACCCTGCGGAGTTGGTCCCGCCCGAATGCGCCAGGGCGCCAGAGGCTGCCGTTGCTGCGACAAGTGCAGCCATAGCTAAGGCTCTAATCATAGAATCATTCCTTTTTTGTTGCGGTGAGTCGACGCTAGCAGTCGACGCAAAGTTGCGCAACTTTTCCGCGATTTTCCTGTTTGTTTCGCCGCCCCCGCCCTGCCTCACTCGGTATAGTTCGGGGGCGGCTCCTGCCGAGGTGGTGCGTAGCCCTGCGCCGCCAACCCCATCGCCCGGGCCACGTTGTCGCGTGCCTCCTGCGTGATCTGCGCATTGGACGGCATTCCCTCAGCGGTGACAAGGCTCTGATCCGTGTACTGCTTCCGCAACCGGGCCGCCTCGGCGATGATCTTCTTGGCGATATCCTCTTGCTGCCCTGACGCCTTCTTGGCTTGCTCGGCCTCAAGCTTCTGCGCCGCCTGCATTTGCTCCCAAAGCATTTCGAAGACGTTTTCGGGCGCCAGAGCGTAGAGCCCCTCCTGTATCAGATCGCCCTGGTCCTCATAGTCGCGCGTGAAGGTTTCCCCGGTTTCGCGATTGCGGAATGTCAGGCGGGCGCCGGTAATCTCCCCGTTCTCGCCGCGCTGGAATCCGCTTTGCTCGCGCACCACGTCGAACCCGTCGTCGAAAGCGTTGTAGGTGTCAGACAGGTGATCCATGAGGCCATCTTCATCGCCGATCGTGGCGGCATGCACGGCCTTGCTCCAACTTTCCAACTGACCCTTGGTCTCGCGTGCCTGCGACCATTCTTCGAACGCCTGCGCTTTCTCGATATCGCCGCGCTGGAGGTACAGGTCCACGATCTTCGGCACGGCCTTCTTGGCGTAGAAGTCCATGAAACTGTCCGTCGCGCGCTTCTGCTGCGCCGGGGTGAACTTCGGCGCTCCGCTGCGCTCCTTGCCCTTGGCTCTGTTCGGGTCCGGCGCACTGGCGGCGGCGGCCTGAACGGACGGCGGATCTTGCGGCGACACCGGCGGGCGCTGGCTCTCGCCGGGCGTGGATGCTTGCGGCGCGTCCGGTGCTGCGCGCCCCCGCGGCGAAGGATCATTGCGCCCGGCGACACCGCGCGCCAGAACCCCGCGCTCCGGCGGCGTGCTGGGCATATCGGGCCGTGACGGGGCTGCCGGCTGGGCGGGTTGTTGCGGTGTTTGGCTTCCCTGCGGGTTATCCGCGGCGAGAAACCTGCTGCGCCCCTGTGGCACCATGGCCGCCCAAAGATCGCTCGGCTTCATGTTGGCGCTTTGCGCCGCCTCCTGGACGCTCGGGTTTTGCGCGAAGCTGGCGGGCATCGGTGCGCTTGCGGGATCGGACGTGCCGCCGCCTGCCGCCTGGGGCGCGTCGTTCATGATAGTGCGGGGCGCGGGGCGCGCTGGCGCCTGCGGTGTGGTCCGGTCAACCTGCGGTCGCTGCGGCATTGCCATATTCTGCGGCTGGGGCATCTGCTGCGGTGCCATTTGCTGGCCGACACCCGGTGGCGTGGGGTTGATGCTGCGCGGGCGTCGTGCGGGCGCCTCCTGCTGCGGCGCCTGCGGCTGCGGCGTGTTGATGTCGCCGCTCAGAACGTCCGAATTCGGGTCGGGCTGGGTGATGATGCTGCGCCCGGGGTTGGGCGCGCCCTGCGTCTCGTATTCCTCGCGAGCGCCGTCGTAGGCATCGGTCATACGTTGGCGCTCGGCCTCGGCGCGCTGCCGGGCGCGTTGCTGGGCGGCGCGCTTGCGCTCGCGTTCGCTCTTGGTCCACTCGCGGTCCTCGCGCGCCCAATCGAACCGCTCCGCTTCGCGCGCGAGCTGCTCGTCCTCGATCTTCTGCCGGCGTTTCTGGTTCTTGATCCCGGTGCCGAGTTGATAGCCCGACATTGCGCCTTCGATGAATGATCCCAAGCCTGCCATGGTTACGAATCCTCTTTGCGATAGAACATGCGCACGAGCCTCTGTGCGGGCGACTCGTCGCCGAATATGCTGCGCGCCACGCGCTCGGCCGCCGGGGTGTTGTCACCCTTCGGCTTGGGCGTCCCCGACCCGCGCGATGGCGCCCCGGCGTGCGTCTTTGCATAGTCGAGCAGCGACGTCTTGTTGGAGTCAGCGGGGTTGTACTTTCCGCCAGATGTCAAAAGCTTGCGCATTCCGTTCTTGCCGCCCAGATGAGCCATGGCGCGCATGCCGTTGCGGGTCATACGGACGCCGCCGACTTCCTGACCGAGATACTTGTCCAGCCCGTTGCTTTCGATGAAGCCGTCGATATCCCGCACATGCCAGTCCTGAACGCGCTCTTGCAGTTTGCGGCTTTCTTCCTTGGGAAGGCTCACGAAATCATTCGTCGTGACCTTGCTGCCGGTGGCGCGGTTGAAGTCGTCGAGACGTTCCTGTCCGAACTGATATTTCCCGGTGTAGCCCTCGTCGTTCACAACGTCATATCGCCCACCGCTTTCCGTGCGCGACAGGCTGGCGTCGAATTCTGAGGCATAGTCACCGCGCCCGCTTCCGTGTCGCTGGCCTTCGCTGACCACGCTGCGACCCGCCGCCGTGTTTTCGGGGATGAATGATGGCGTGCCGCCGGATGCGCCGCCGCCGCTGTTGGTGGCGCCATCCCCGCTGCCATTCAGCCGATCCAGCGCATCGGTGATCGACCGCTGGCGCCTCATGCCGCGGCCTGTGCTGATACCGCCGGCCAGCCCTTGAAGGAACGAACCCGCGCCCGCCATCAGGCCGCCACCCCTGCTATGCTACGCGACTTCGGCTTGCGGCGCGTCTTGCCGTTGCCGATCTTGTCGACCTTCTGCGACAACTCCTGGACCGCGCCCATGGTCACGCCAAGCGCATCGACGACGTTGATGCTGCGCCCATCGCCCTTGCCGGTCGCTGCCTTGAAGTCCTCGGCATAGGCGCCGACATGGCTGCCGCCGTCGCCCTCGCCCGGCTTGTAGTCCCATTCCTCGACGGGCATTTTCTCGACCGCCTTGAGAAGGCTGCGCTCGACCGGTTTCTTGTTCGTCTTGGCGTCCTTCGAGGACGTAAGCGCAAGCCCGGCCAGGCTACCCAGGCCACCCCACAGGCTCGACGACTGCGACATCTGCGCGTTGTATTGCTGCATCTGCTGTTGATACTGCGTGTTGAGCAGGCTGCCCTTCTGGCGCTGCCCCTGCATGGCGCCCTGAAAGCCTGCACCGCTGGCCGCGTTCGACAGCCCCATCGAGGTGCCGGGGTTGACCGCCATGCCCGACCCCATGTTGATGGCGTTCGCCTTCATGGTGTCGGACTTGTTCTCGGCCATGGCGCGGGATTTGAGCCGCGTGTCATTCGCGGCCCCGGCGGTGGCGGCGGCCTCTGCCAGTTCACTGCTGCGCGTGGCAGAGCCAAAGCGCCCGGATCGCGGGTCAACGCCCATGGACGCCAGCCTGCGCTCCTGCTGGCCCTGTGCTGCGTTAAACTGGTGCGCGGCCGTTGCCTTGGCGCGGCGCGCATCGCCGGCGACCTTTCCGTAATCTGGCCCGCCTTGCGAGTCAGCGATGTACTCATCCTGCAAGGGCTGGAAGACGGAACGATACCGGGACCGATCCTCTGCGGCCCAATCGTTCGTGATTGCCGCCTGATCCTTCATGAAGGCGAGGTAGTCTTCCCCGATCGCGGCAGACTTCAATGCAGCTTCGCCGATGCGCTTGTCGGGCTTCGGGGGGCTTGGCTTACCCATGTCAGTTCTCCTTGATCCACGCGCACCGGTCGCGATGCATGGTGAACAGAATGCCGTCTTCGTTGTCGTCCATGACGCCGCGAAGGCGCGCCTCGATCTCGAAGCCCAGCTTGATGTTCATGGCCTGGCACGCGATGTTGTCGGCGCCGACGATGGCGTGGGCCTGTGGCACCTTGCGTACCAGAAAAACGTATCCGAACAGGCCGCCAAGAATGTTGCGTGTCGCCCAGCCGCGCGAGCCGTCCGAGGCAAAGTGCAGATCGCAGGTCGTGGAATAGGTCTGGACCATGATCATCACGGCCCGGATCTTGCCTGTGTCGCTGTCAATCACGCCGATCGCTTCCGCCGATTCCGGCCACGCCGCATGCAGATCGCAGCGCGGCGCCGCCCATGCCTTGAGCGCGTCCTGGTCCTCGAATGTCAGCGCCAGCGTCACCCTCGGCCTCCATACGATTTGATTACACGGTGGGACAGCCTTGCCGGCCCGACTTCGAAATTTCCTATGTGCCACGTCCAGACCGACGACCAGACGTATCCGGTTGGATCGGAAAGGCAGTCACCGGCCCAATCCGTGATGCGCCACCGGCCGACCTTCTGAGCCCGTGAGTAACGAAAGGGCCCACCCCTATCAGCGCACGGATGGCCGTTGTTGTGGGTCTGTGTGATCGGTCTGACCGTTTCGACATAGGACAGGCGGGGGCGTGGAAGGCCGAAAACATCACCGGGAAATGTGCGCTGCATCACCACCTCGTCGCCGCGCACCTGGACCGCTACGGGGTTGAATGCGATCCGCGTGACTGGCAGAATTTGCAGCAGCATCCACACAAGTGCGACGATACCGATCCAGCGATATGTCTTGCTGTCCATCGCGCGCTTCATCATTGCGCCATCCATTCTGCAAGACCGCGCCAACCCTCTTCCCCCAGCCACCAGACGACCGCGATGATCGGGGCGACCTTGATGCAAAAACCTCCAAGCCATGCTGTCATCTCCACGCTGCGTGCGACCTTGCGCAGCAGCCGATCGAGACGTTGGTCCTCCGGGTCTTTCGTGTGCACGGCGATTGCTTCCAGGGCGTCGATGCGCCGCACAAGCCTTTCGTAAAGATCCTCATTGCTCGACACAGTTCACACTCCCGCTCCAGAAGGCGAAAGGGTCGATGGGGCGTTTCTTGCAGGTCATTCGGGCACTCGCAGATAGTGGTTGGCCAACCGGTTGTCGTGGTGGTGGCCGCACATCTTGCGCGGTGTCGCGTGGAAGTTAGCACATATGGTGCGCGCGGGGAAGGGCCGCGGCGCCCTACCTGCGCAGTTCGATTACGACCAACTCGATATCATCGACCGTTGGCGATCCATTTGCGTTAGCGTCGTTTGCTATAAGCTGAACAGATTGCCCACCACTAACCGATGTCGTCGTGCTAATGAAATGGCTGCCGTTAGTTTTCCACAGCTCTACACCATCGACTTCACATGATATGTAGACGTTGGACGATCCACCTGGGGTGGACACGTTTTTGATAGTGTAGTTTGCCAATATCAAAAGAGGGTAGCCACCCAGACCGGTAATCCAGACTGTGATCAGCCCACCCATCCCGCTTTCAGGCTCAGTTCCTGACTCTGATTTTGTCGCTGCGTTGGTCGTCAGGATTTGTGACGTCACGCCGCCAGCCTTGAGCGTCAGATTGCCATTTACATCGGTATCGAGCGTGGAATTGTCGATGACAAGCTTATCGACCGTCACCTCTCCTGCCCCGATCTTGTCGGCGGTGATCTCCCCGGCCCCGATCTTGTCGGCCGTAATGGCGCCGGCGGCGATATTATTAGCTTTAACCTCACCAGCACCAATTTTGGCAGCTGTGATGGCGCCTGCACTAAGGTGTTGTGTGTAGACGGTCCCGTCCAAAAGAATGCGATCGGCTGTCATTCTGACGGCGCTGGCGGCGCCATTTATCGGATCATCAGCCGCTACCAGTTCCAGCTCTGCTGTGGCGGAGCCCGCAACAGTTCGAAGCGTATAGGTGGCCGCCTGGTAGCCCTCGATCGTGGCGATCGCGTTTTTGCTTTCGGTGACCTGCGCCTCAGCCGATGACAGGTTTGCAGAAACCGTCGATATGTCTTGAGAAAGCGCGGTGTCCGCGTCTGCACGCGCTATGCTCTCATTTGTAATATCCGCTTCGGCCTGATCGACGCGCGCGGTGACGGCCGTCACATCGGATGCGATGGCTGTGTCGCCATCTGTGCGGGCTATGGTTTCGGCCGTAATGTCCGCTTCGGCCTGATCGACGCGCACGTTGACATTGGCAATCTCACCTTCACGCACGGTTGTTTCGGCGTCCAGGGCGCCATCAAGCCTATCTGCCTCGTTATTGATGAACGTATTGACGCTGTCGATAAGCTGGTTGATATCGCGGATGGTGTCGGTATTGCCGACAGCGCCATCCAGGTCGCGCCCGCTCGCACTCCCGACAAGCTTGTCGGCCAGCTTGGTGCCAATGAGTTTCTGCGCGATCTTCTCGGCCAGGCCGTCGAGTTCCTTCCACAGCACGGCCCGGTCGCCGGGACTGCCCCGCTGGCCGCCGAGGGTCTCGACATCCCTCTGTGTTCTGTCGCGCCGAATAGCCATCCGTGATCAGCTCCAGATTTCAGCGATATCGCCGGCAAGGGTGATGCGCTCTATTCGGGCGGTGCCCTCCACCTCGACCTCCCATCGACGCCCGAGCCCCGGCGGCACACGCATTGGCTCGCTGATCGTCGTGATGCTCGCATGCTCAACGCCATCGCGGTAAATCTTGGCGATAAAGCCGCTTGGGTCTGACAGTTTTTCACCGTCGATCAGGATGGCACCAAAGCTTGTCAGGGTTGGCAGGTGATACTGCGCCGACTTCCACCGCATGGCGCTGTAACCGGCGTCCACGCTGGCGAACTCCCGAATGCTGGTGTCGCCTTTGATGTAGTGCAGGCTCCCGGTGTAGACGTCATCGCGCAGGTGGGTTGCCTCCAGCGTGGAGCGGATCAAAAACGGCGTCTGACCGGTCAGGTCAATAATGGCCGCCTCTCGGCTACCCGCTCCGGCGCGCTGATAGCTGAACACATATTTCCCGGTCACCTGACCTGCGCTGATCGTTTCCGGCGCCAGCGCAGCCCATTGCTCGCGGCTGAACAGCGGCTTGGTAACGATCTGGGCCCCGCTCTGCGAAAGTGTGACCAGGCCATCAGGGGACGGGTATGCGGCGGCATAGCCCATGTCGACTACGCCATCGGCGCTGACGCACGGCATGTTCTGCTCGATGCGCTCCATGACCATGCTTTCCGGCGAATTGCCTTGCGCGATATACGGCGTTCCGGTGGTCAGGATGGCAAGGATCGGGCCGAAGGCAACAAGCGCGACCACGTCGTAGTCCGTGATCAGTTCGTATTTTCCAGGCCACGCATGCGGCCGGTAGGGCTCGCAAAACTGGACGCTTTTGCCCTTGAAACCCGCGATCACACCGCCTTGCAGAGCCGTGAAGCCCTGTAGACCCGTGACCGGCGGATCATAGTATGTTGAGGGCAAGACCTCCTGGGGCTGATCGACCGAGACATCATGCACATAGGCCGTCGTGGCGGAGTTCAGTTCCTTCACGAACTGAAACTCGGTCGACCCGACATTCGACGATTGCGTGCGGTAGACGCGCAACCTGTCGATCCGCGATCCCGTGGGGGGCTGGTCGATGAACGTGATCCTGACCGTGCTGCCTTCCGGCACCTCAAGCGCGGTGCTGGGCGGGCTCGGCAGGCTTTCTTCATCGAAGATCGAAACCCAGGTGTAGACGAACACCTCGTCCTCGATACGAGGCGGCAGGATGTTTTCCGAACTACGCTCAACTTCGTCGATGAACTCCGCTCGTGTCACGTTCGCCGCGTCGAGGTGACCCACCCAGAATGTAAGCCCGGCCGGGTCCGGGTCGCGCCCGAGTATGTCGTTATAGACCGCGGTGACAAACTCCGTGTTGGTCAGCGCGGCATCATATGGCTCCTGCGACGCACCGGCAAAACTGGTATCAGTTTCCAGTGATGTGGTCGGTGGCGCCGACGGCGTCGGGATTGCCAGCGGATACTCGGTCCCGGCCGGCATTACCTTGAGATATGGATCAGCGCCGGCCTTCGAGATATACAGCCGGTCCGCGACGGTTGGCCCGGGCACGACATCAACGCTTGCGGTGAAGGTCAGCCAATCGGTTCCCTTGTGCAGGTAGAAATCGGCCGGCACTGTTGCTGCGGTATGAGCGGTCACATTCTTCCGGATCGGCTCGATTGCCCCGGACGAATGATCGGCATCGACAGACGCCTGTGCATGCCCGTCTGGCAGCAGGGTCTTGTTGACCCTCGGTATCTCGCCTTTGAAGGTGTTGAGGCGCAGTCGCATTGTGTCTCCCTCAGACGTAGTGCCCGCGGGTGCGAACCGGCGCGCGCTGCTGTCCTCGGATGCTGTGCCCGAAGTGGCTGTTGCATGCCGACTCGAACCGCTCGTTGAACATCGTGGCGAGTTGCGGGTTCGTGAAATCCTGACCGGGCATGGTGAGGATGCGCACGAGCGCGCCGGCGGCGATGGTTTCAGCGTGGTTGGTGTAGAGGAAGCGCGGCACCTGGTCGTAATCGTCGGCCGGGTATTCGCCGGACTCCGAGTAGATCGCGTGCCCCTCGACGGGCTTCAGGAACAGGGTCAGGTCCAGTTTCCCGGCTGCGAACGGCAGCAATCGCACGGTGTTGGGGGCTTTCTGGGTGATGTAGCGCGGCGGCGCGCCGGTCTCGTCCATCATGCCCTGCCCGTCAGTGAATTGCAGCGGCGTCAGCGGTTCGCCGTCGAACTCCGCAGTCTCGAACTCATGGATGGCGGCATAGAACGGCGCCACGACGATGCTGTCCTGATCGGTGATCGGCATCGACACGACATGGCGCCAGCACCGGGTGCGCTCACAGAACTCGATCGCGGCACGGCGCAGTTGCGCCATCATGCTGGGCCACGGTGCGCTGGCAGCGTAGACCTGCACCAGGGAGGCGAATTCGGACAGGTTGACCGTTCGCGTCATAATGGGCTCTCCCTTTTCTGGTCAGATCACGAATCCGGCTGCGATTGGGTCGTGTTGACGTTGGCGCCCGCTTCGATCTGCTGGCGCAGGTTGAGCGCGTTCATGAAGTTCTGGTAATGCGCGACGCTTCGCTGCGCGCTGCCAGCCATCTGCATGTCCTTCGAGAAGGCGCGATACAGGATGAAGTCCAAAAGCGGGTCCATGTAGATGGGGCTGATCGGCAGAGCGATGTTGTAGGATGCGATGTCGTTGACGTCGTCGCCGCCTTCCACGGCAATGGTGGTCGGTTCCCTCGAGACTGTGGCCTCGATTTTGCCGGTGCCGTCGTTGCCCGGGTAGACGTAGAAGATCCTCGGGTCCATGATGTCGGACATGATGTGCCGTACCGTGGCGCTGAACGGCACGGCCGTCGTGTCGTGCCAGTTGGGCTGCTGGGCGTCGAGGATTTCACGCGCGATCGGGGTGATTACCGGGCCACCAACGCGCGGCGTGGCCGCGACAAGGCTGGTGATATTGCGGGTGGCCCGCAGGAGTTGCTGGCCTTCGGCCAGTTCCTGGTAGGTGCCCTCCGCCAACTCAAGCACCTTGGTCTCGGAGATTGCCGATGGCTTGTAGAGCGCGACGCTGCGCAAGCCATCGTTGAGCCAGTCCAGGAGTTCAGGCAACAGCCAGCGAGTGGACCCCGCGTCCTGCAAGACGACGCGGGCGCGGGAAAGTACGTCCTTCGCGGTGAGTGCCATGTGATCTACTCCTGACAGTCCGGGTTACTTGCCTTTGGCGGGTTTCGCCTTCGGGGCGGCGGGCACTGGCTCGGGCACTGGCTCGGGCGCGGCGCCGTTTTCGGCGCGTTTCTCGCGGATTTTCGCGATCACGGCCTCATTGGTGGCGCGCGAGTTGGGCTTGCGATCAAACAGATCCTTGAACTCGGCGTCGAGTTGCGCCCGCGTCGCGACTTCCAGCCCGTCAGCGTCGGCTGCGTCCTCGGCGTCCTGCGCCTCCTTCTCGGCGGCCTTGGCCTCGGCTTTCTGCTCGGCGGTCTTCTGCGTGTGAATGCAGAACCCGTCCTTGATCGACAGAAGGCGCGCGCGGTGCGCGGCGTTCTTGACGTCGCAGATATGAGCCTCGGGCTCGTCGGCCTCGGGCTTGAAGTGGTATTCCGTGTCGTCGAGCACGACCTTGGTGCCACCCTCACGGAGAATTTTCGACCGGATGAGCATATCACTGTTCCTCGTTGATGGTCGCAAGATGGGCGTCCGCCGCGCTGCCAGAAATCAGGCGCGCGGCGGACACGGTGAGTGTCGTCAGTAGACGTATTCGATCACCAGCGTGATCTTCTTGCCGGCGCCGGCGACGACGTTTGCCGACAGGACAACGCCAATGCCGCGGTGCTTTTGCTCCGGCGTCAGCGCCAGGCAGGTCTTGACCGAGGCGGCGGCCTCGTTGTCGTTGACGCTCACGTCGTCGAACAGTTCGATCCCGGACGTGCGGGTCTCGTCGTTCTCGCCGGCGTCGCCGGTCATGATGCCGATATCGGCGGTGGTGGCGCCAAGGCTTTCGCCGATGACGGTGGCGCCAAGAACCTGCGCCCCGGCCGGCAGCATCCCGATTTCGAGGATGTCGTCGGCGGCGGTGAAGTCCTTGTTGAAGGCGTAGGTGAAAACGGCCGCAGCCTTGACCCCGGCCTGCTGGGGCACTGGCGGCGTGTGGCGGCGTTTGGCGGTGGCGGATTGAAAGAGTGCCATTTGTGGAACCTCGTTGTTGCGCGTGCTGTTTGCTCAGGCTCGGCGGGGCGACATGTCAGCCGCCCCGCCGGGTGTTAAGATCAGGCCGCCTTGGGCGACTTGGCGTAGGTGTCGAGCGCCATCACCCCGAAGTCGCGGCTGTTGAACCGGGTCTTCTTGTGGCCGACGATGGTGCCGGCGATGACGATGGGCTCGTTATCGCCGTCGACGCGCTTCTCGAACCAGGAGAACTTGGCGCCGCCGGGCACGCCGTAGGCGCACACTGCGGCCTGCCGGCCCATGAACATCGCGCGCGACGCGGGCAGGTCGGTCCCGGCCCCGTAGTCGTTGAACCGGATCGTCGACTTGTGGCTGTGCAGGATCACGTTGTTGACCATGCCCATGCCGCCCTTGAAGATCTTGTTCTTGTTGCCTTCGGCGCCGGATGCGGCTTTCTGGAGTTCCAGCCAGCCGGTGGCGCCGACAGCGGTGCGCAGGTCGTGCTCCTGGAACGGCGACATGACGGTAACGTAGTGTTCCTCGCCGTCGACAGTGACCGGCATCATGTTCGCGGTTTCCGGATCTGTCGCGCGCATCATGCTGGCCTCGGTGGCCGCCTTTTCGATCAGTTCGCGATTCATCTTGTCGCTGGAGGTGATGGTCGCCTTGGACGTGGCGCTGCCACCGTACAGGATGTGGTTGCTGTCCGGGGCTTGAAGGGCGTTGCCGGCATGGCCGGTGTAGCCCTCGGGCTCCAGGAAGTCCTCGTTCATGCCGCGCGCTCCGCCGATATACATGAACATCAGCTGGTCGAGGTATTCGGACCAGTAGTCGCCGAGACGGTCGCGAGCCACCTTGCGCAGATCGTGCGCGGTGCGCTTGCGCGTCATGCGACCGCCGGCCGAGACGCCCTTGCGGGTCTGATCGACGATTACCTCATCGGTATAGAACCGCAGGTTTTCCTCGTTGCCCTCGACACGGTTGTCGCCGGTCGTGGGCTGGCCGCGAAGCTGCACCGACAGGTCGAACGACACGCGGTCGCCCTGATCGGATTCGACGTCCGTTTTCATTTCGATGACATTGTTGGGACCGACGCCGACGAACTTCTTGGAGAAGTAGGATTTCGTCAGAACGTCGACCGCGAGGTTGGCGGACCACTTCTTCTGGGCTTTCGGGTCGCCAAAGGGGATCTGAGTCTGAGCCATGATGTTTCCTCATGATGGTCGGATTGATAACCAGCATAAGCACATCATGCGCTTCACTATCGCTCGGTATACCACATGTGGTCAGGCATGGGAAGCCCCGGACGAGTAGCCCGGCGCCTCCCCTTGTTGTTCTGCATCATCGACCACTGTACCGGCGCGGGCGTGGGTGATTTCGTGGTCATCTGGCGCAGCGATGGCAAGGCGCAGCGCGGCTTCTGTCGCCTGCTTCACGGTCAAAACCGTGCCGTCTCCGATCGTCACACAGTCGCCGGCCTTCAATCTCAGGACTAGCACGGTCATTTCTCCTTCGGTCCTGCCGCTCAGGCCATGGACGAATACTGGTCGCGCTCGTCCGGCGACAGCCGGGCAACCGCGGCCTCGTATTCGTCGGGCGTTGCGTTCTTCTCCATCTGGCGCAATGCAGCGAACTTGTCATCGCTGCCGCCGGTGATCTCGCTCGCAGGAGCCCTGGCCAGCGTTTGCGGCGCATCGCCCAGCCCGTCGTTGGTGGGCGCTTCATCAGCGGCGCGCTGCTGTGGCTTCGGGTCCGGCTTCGGGTCCGGCTTCTTCTGCGCCTGTTCGGCTTTCTTCTTCGGCGCCACCTTCACGTCGGGCACACCCTCGACGCCCAGAGCCTGCGCTTTGACGGCCCACTGTGCGTGGGCGTGGGCAAGCTGTTGCGCATAGGTGAGGTGCGCAAAATCAGGGTCGGCCGTGACTTGGCGAACGTGCTGATCAAAGCGTTGCAGCAGTTCCTGGTTGCCCTTGATGTCGGGGTATTGGTCCAGATAGGCGCCAACTGCCGAATTCCACCGTGCTTCTTCCTTGCGCTGCTGATCCTCGACCATGCGCTTGTTGACGGTGGCCTCGACACGCTCGTCATCCAGCGCCGTCATCTGGCTCTGGAATTCCTCGCGGGTCATTTCGCCGTCGTCGAACTTGTCGAGGATTCCCTTGCGCTTGTCCTCGTAAGCGCCAAGCACATTCTCGACCTGCTCCATGTCGACATCCGGCGCCGGGGGTGCCGCGGCTTCCTGCGGTGCCGGTTTGGGTTCAGGATCGGGTTCGGGCTGGGCGCTCGCTTCCTCGCCCTCCGCCGCGGCCGGCTGGGTATCGTCGCCAGCGGGGGTCGTGTCCTCCCCGTTGGCGCCGGCCGCATCGTCGTCAGGCGTGGTGTCGTCGCCGGTGGCGACCGCATCATCAGCGTCGGTGGTGGCATCGGCGGCGGTGGCGTCGCTCTGCCCCTCGCCGCCAGCATTTGCTGCGCCTGCGGTGTCGCTGCCTTCGTCTTCTGCGAAAGCGGCGCGTTCTTCTTCGGTCAGGAGCTCTTCTTCATAGGCTGCCATTGGTCTGGTCCTCTTGGGTCAGGTGTGGTGGGTGTGGTGGGTGTGGTCAGAGGGTGCGCGTCACCAATTCGTGCAATCACGCTTCATGGCATAGCCTTCGAGCTGCCATATCTTGGCAAAAGCGTCCTTGTAGGCCATCTCGCGACCGATCTTGGCGTCATAGTTGTTCGGGTCGATCACGTTGCTCTCGCCCGTTACCATGGCGCCGCTGTTGAGCGTCATCACGCAGATCGTCAGGGTGCCGTAGGTCAGGTAGTCGTGATGATAGATCAGTGCCTCGATCGCTTCGGGGGTCAATTTCTTACTGGCCATTCATGTTCTCCATGGGTTGCTGGGGTTGAGGTTGACGTGCTCAGTCCCTTGGCGGGTTGTTCAGGCACATGAGGTTGACGATGGTGACGAGCAGGTGGTCCTTGACCTGCTGCGCGATCGGCAGGTTCTCATAAGGAAGCATGCAAGGGTGTTCCTTGCGGGCGGCGTCCTTGACCGGGCCCAGCTTCCAGCCGGCGGCCTTCTTGTCGGCCATCCAGTTCTCGTGGGACTGCGCCGGCGTCATGGCGGGGTTCTTGAGCAACGCGCGAACACCATCCATCGCGCTGTCTTGCTGCCATTCCGGCGCTTTGTCCCACGGCACCTGGCTGTGATCACCGATCGCCTCGCAGTAGGCGCGGTTGATCTCGTGCGCATAGCGGGCGGTTCTGCGCAAAAGCCCCTCGTGCTTGCGCTCGTCCTCGATCTTTCCGATTTCAGCCACGGTGGCGCTCAGCTGGCTGTCGGAAAGCCGGTAGATAGCTTGCTCGAACAGTATATCGCGCAAAGCCGGGGCCTTGTCGGCGATCTGGGCCATTATGGCCGTGTGTGAAGGGGTGGCGTTGTACATGGCCTAGAATCCTTCTGTTGCCATTTCAGCGGGTTGTTGGTTCGGCGCCTGCTCTTGCGGCATGGGCTCGGGCGGCAGTGCTTGCTGCTGCTCGGGCGGCAGTGCTTCGGGCTGGGCGGCCGTGGGCGGCGCGGCGGCGGGCGCCTGGGCGCGGTCCTGATACCCACTCTCGGCAAGAACGGTGTCGGCAACGCCGGCAAGCCCGGGCGCCCCGCGAACGATCGACGCGGCCGCTTCCAGCGCGCGCACCTGCGTATCGACGTTGCTGCCGGCGGTTTCGGCCAGGATGCGGCTGATCTCGGCGGCCAGCTTTTCGGCCTCGATCTGGGCCTTCTGCGCCTTGGCTTGCTTCTCGGCAGCGGTGGCCTCCTTGTCGGCCAGTTCCGCCTCTGCCCCGCGCATCTGCATCTGCTGCTGGATTTCCTGCATCTTCTTGCGCTGCTGGGTCTCCGGGTCCGGGTTTTCCGGGTCGGCGTCCGGATCTTCGGCGCCGGTGATTTGGCGAATGCGCTTCACCAGTTCTTCCTGCATCGGCACATCCATCGTCTCGACCACCAGATCGAGCGTCGCCATAACGATTTCCGGGCTCGTAGCGCCGAACTGCGTCATGAACTCCATGAGTTGCTCGACCTGCGCCTGCCGGTGGCTGGCGTGGAAGTCGTCCTCGCTGATGATGAAATCGGCCTTGGTCTTGACGATATCGTTCTCGGGCGTGCCGTCGTTGACGGTCAGGTATTCCGGGTTGCCGCGCATGTTGGTGACGCGGAACTCCTTCGCATCCGAGACGAACTGCTCGATGAGGCTCAGCTTCTTTTCGCCGTGTATCTGGCGGGCGAAGCGCAGGGCGTCGAAAACGCCGGCCGTAGCCAGTGCGCCCTGATCCTGCCGGGCGATGATGGCCTTGCCGGACGTGGCATTGGTGGTGCGGCCCATACTTTCGTCGGTGATGCCGCTGATCTGCTGGATCATGCTGATAGAGCGCGACATGAGATCGAGGTGACCGGCGGCCAGTTCGCGGTCGGCATCCATGGTCAGTTCGAGGCCGCGCTTCTTGACGATCACGGCGTCGGGACGCGCCGCTTCCTCGCGGAATTCCTCAAGGTCGCTTACCGCGCCCTCGTCCATAATGGTCTTGGACGTCGACAGGATGTGCAGGGCCTTGGAGGCGCGCTTGTTGAGGTCGCTCTGCGGATCGCGCATGTTGCGAATAATGCCGTATGGCATGTTGTCGTTGTCGCGGCGGTAGCACCAGATCGGCGTAAACGGAAAGCGGTTGTGCCGGTATGGGCTCTTTGACAGGTGCACCAGCCCCTGTTCGGTGAAGATCGCCACATGGACGCGCATGCGCACCTTGGTGATGATCTCCGCGTTGCCCATGGCCACGTCTTCCATGTGGCCGCGGCTTTTCTTGTCGAACAACTCGCCGGCGAACTGCCCGCCTTTAAGGTAGTGATCCTCAGTCGGCACGCGAAACCATGCCTCGATCATGCGGATGCGGTTGCGCACGCCGATGTGATTTTCGGGGTCGGACAGGTAGGAGCCCTCATAGGCCATTTCCGTGCTGTCCATGGCCTCGTCGCCGGTGTGGCCCATAGATTGCTGGAGGTCGTAGCCCACGGCCGTTGATGTCTCCAGGACGCCGGTGCGCTTGGGAAACATCTTGGCGGCGATATCCTCGTCCATCCATTTGGTGCGGAAGACGTAGCGCGCATCGGACAGGTCGAGTTCCTGCGCCATGCTGTCCCAGAGCATGTTGCGCCAGCTTTCCCGGCGCTCATAGAGCGGCTCGCCCTCGTCGTCGTCTTGCACGCCCGATTCCAGCCAGCCCACGCCTGTCTTGACCGCGTCCGCAAAAGCCTGGCTGACGTGGAATTCCGCCCGGTTCACGTCGGACATGTACTTCATGATCTTGGTCTTGCTCTCGGCCGCCTGCGCGCCGTCCTTCTTGCGTGGCAGGATGCGGTGATCCGTGCGGCCGCGCTTTTCGGTGCCGAGAAGCCAGTTGATCGCAGTAGCGATGACGTTGAAGACCAGCGCCTGCTGGCCGCGCCCCTCAACTACGGCCTTGTCGGCCGCGTCCCACTGGATGCTGTCGTAGAAATCGGCGTCGCGCGACTGTTCCTCGCGGTTTTCCTGCTGGCGCTGCAACTCGATCCGGTAATAGCCGAGGATCTTGCGCCACAGCCCCGTTGCATACTCGCCATCCAGATCGGACGGCTTGCTCACCACCTGCGTATCTATGGCCGGGGCGTGATCCAACCGATCGACGGGGTCATTGGGCTTCTTGCGCCCCGTGATCCGCATCTGCCCCGCGTAGGCGGGATCATCCTTGTCGTTCTCAAACATCGCTGAGGATCTCCGCTTCCTGGGTTTTGCCGGTGTCGAGGTCGGTCTTGATCACGTCCGCGACGGCGCGCTGCTCGGTCTCCGGCATGGGCGGCATGGTGAGCAAATCGCCCAGATGATCGCGAATGATCGAGGTCAGGCGGATCAGTTCGCGCGGCGCGTAGGGGTTGAAACCCAGCGCCTGGGCAAACATCACGGTCGTTTCCACGCAGTGCTGCGCATCGCCGGTGGTCTCGTCCCACATCCACGCCATATCGAGCGGCACCAGGCAGGGGGTGACGCGATCATGCGTCGGGCGCAGGACGGTCGGCACTAGAGCCATGACGGGGCGGCTGGTGGCCAGAGACCATGTGCCGATCACGGTAACGTCGCCATAGGCGTGCTTGAAGTGGTAGCGGCTCAGGTCGATGACGGGATCATGCTCGGTGCTCATGCGCTCATACCTCCGCGCGGCTGTCTGCTCCGCGCTTTTTTCAGTGCTTCGTAGGGGTTGCGGTAGATGCTCGACGGATCAAAGCCCTGCGCCCATTGGCGGAGGGCGTCGGCGGCCTCTGAATGGCCGTCCAGCTTCTCGGGTTCCTCGGAATAGGCGCCGACGCGGGCGTTCCATTTCTTGTGGTAGAGTTCGAGGTGATCCAGTCCAGCGCGACACCCTTGCTCGTCGAAATAGGCTTCGGAGAACTTCGATCGGGTCAGGTTGATTCCGTGAGACAGATCGGGCACGCGGTCGACGACATACCAATCCCAATCGGGGGCCAGGTCGTGCAGCATGTCGAGCGGTGATGCGATGGTGGTGGCCATCTGCCGCTGGTGCGTCGCGTCGTGGGGCAGGTGCATGCGGCCGAACAGCCAGCCGGTGTCGCGCAGGGTCTTGACGTAGTGCTCATATCCACGCGCCCAATCTTCGATATAGGCGATGAACCGATGCTGAACGCCGACATACTGCATGCACCAGATGCCGGTGCCATCGCCGGCGCCGATATCCCAGAACGTGTGGACCGGCACGTTGGACACATGGCGCACGACGCCGATGCGCCCCTCGACGCGGGCGCGAGACACCTGCGGCGCATAAAAGCTGCCCTCGGTGGATTTCTGCCAGCATTCAGAGGGCGTTGAGGGGTACTCCCGCCACATGCTTTCCTGATCGCCAGATTGCTCATACTCGCGCTTGGCGACATACCAGGCACGCTGCGCCAGGCTGAGGCGCACGCCCATGTCGCGCTCGACGCCATCGAAATACTCGTGATCGGTCGCAGTCATGGGCGGGTGGTCGCGCGGGTCTTGCAGGGCGTATTCCGGCGTCACGAACCACGGGAAGAAATGGAAACGATACTCGGCGACACCCAGAGGCGGGCCGTTGACGTTGGCGGCACGCTTCTCGGCCCGCGTTGCAATCTCGAAAAATTCACCAGCCTTGCCTTCGGCGGTGCTCTCGATGACGGCGATGCCTGTTTGCGGCACGGCGGGCAGCGAGCCGTTGGTTATTTCCTTGGCCTTCTGCGGGTACTTTGCGCCGATCTTGCCCATTTCGGATATGTGCAGACGGTGGATCGTGCCGGATCGCATGGACGTCGCCACGCGAATGCTGCTGTTATTCCAGAAATGGATTTCGCTCTTGTTCTTGGTCTTGATCGGGCACAACGCCTGCACCTCGTCGGGCAGGTTTTCATAGGCGAATTTCACCTTGTCGCGGAAGATCACGCCGGCGTCTTCCAGCGAGTGCGCGATAATGCCGACGCGCTGGTCTGCGGTGAACATGGCGTGATCCAGCCACAGGATCGCGATCAAGGTTGTGAACCCCGCTTGGCGCGCTTTGAGAATCACGTTGCGGTAGTGCAAGCGGCTGATGAATTTGCGCTGCGGCCCGTTGGGGATGAACGGAACGACGGAACCCTCCTGGTGCTCGTCGTCCTTGGTCATGATCTTGTAGAGGCGCCCGGAGAAGATGCGCCAGCGCCACGATTGCAGCGCCGCTTCCCATTCCTCGGCCGTCTCGGGCGCAAATGTCTCGTCGATCTCCGCCGGTGCGGGGATCATCCTATCCGAAGGTCCAGCCATGGTGGCTGCTGCTGTCATACCTCCGCTGTCTGGCCTCCCTCGATCGTGAACACGCCGCGTCCGAGATAGATCGACATGCGCAGCGCGGCGGCGATGGCCTCGGGTGTCAGGTCGATGGCGGCGCAAAAGCCGGTGGCGATGAATAGCCCGCCCCCGTCCATGTCGGCCAGATCGAACCGCATGACGGTGCCACCGGCGTACTCGTTCCACTCGATCAGCCAGTCGCTGGGCGCGTCGCCGTCGAGGATACCGATCGCGCGGCGCTCCAGGTCAGCAATGGACGACTCGCCGTCGTCTTGCGTGATGATCTTTGAAGCTACGATATTGCCGCCGTCGATCAGAGCGGCATCTGTCCAGTCCGCGTCGATTTCAGGCTCGCCTTCATGATCCGGCGCCGCCTTGAGGTGGTCCCAATCGGTCTGGCTTTCCGTTCTGCGCGCCTCGTCGAGCGACATGATCGTGGTGTTGTGTTCGCTCATATCCGCACCTCCGCAGCAGGGACGTCGACGCTGTTGATCGCGGCTTCGGCCAGCTTGCGGGTGCGGAAGAAACCCTTGAAGCGCGGGTTTTCGTCCTCCCACAGGTGCGCATAGCGGCTGGTGTAGTTGTTGTTGATCTTGACCGGCTCGCCTGCGGTCTTGACGTGGGTTTCCCAACGGATGCGCTCGATGATGGCCTTGGACGATCCGCGCTTGTGGCCCGCGGCGACCAGCTGCCCGGCGAACAGGTCGAACAGCCGGTAAACCTCCGGGTGCTGGCGATGGAATTTCAGGAAGTCCCGGTCGATCTGGTTATGGGTCGACGTCATCGTGATCGTCCTCCATCTTGTCTGCTGGGATTGCGCCTACTGTGCGGCCCGGCAGTTCCTCGTCGGGCACGACGGGAACGGTCTGGGCGCCGCTCATGATCCGCGCGGCCAGACGTTGAAGCGGGTTGATCGCGTCATCGTCGTCCTGTTCGCGGAACATGCCGATGTGCTTGGCCAGGTTCTCCAGCGCCTTGCCGCGGTCCTGCATCAGGATTTCGATGCCGTGCTGGGTTTGCTTGACACCATCGTAGAGCAGCCTTGCCTGATCGCTCATGTCGTCAGTGTCAGTGATCTGCATCGTTGGCGCCCCGCCGCGCCCGTCGCACTCGGGGCAGTCAGGGTGCGGCGGCAGGTCGGCCGAGTAGCCATACCCGCCGGCGTCATCAGGCATGAGCGGGTCGATGATCTCGCCGGCGTCGATCTTCTCGGCCATGGCATTGGCTTGCTTGGCGTCGAGTCCGGCCAGAATCTTCGCCTTGGCTGCCTCGAATGCGTCGCGGAACTCGCGCTGCGTGCGCCACTGGAATTCGTGGCCTTCGCCGTAGCAGTAGCGGCAGGGAGGTGTGTGCAGGGCGACGACATCGGCCACGTTCGCCGTGGCGATCTGCCACCAGCGGCGCGCGATATCCTCGTGGGTGATATTCAGCTTTTCGGCGATGCGCTGCTCATCGAGGCGCACGATTTCCTGGATCACAGGGGTGCGCATTGCGCGCGATGCCTCGTGCCGTGCGTATTGCGGCTGGCAGCGATAGCCGGCGCGCCGATAGGCTTCGGCGCCATTGCGGCAGATCAGGTAATGGCGCACCAGCAGTTGCTTTTTCGGTGGCAGATGCTGCATCAGGTCTTCGATGCGCTCGTCGATTGACCGCGGCGCGCCGATATCCCGCTGTTTGTCGTCTACCTTCTTCCGGCCGCTCATACGCGCGCCCCGCGATGCCAATGTGTTCGCGGGGCACTGTAACGTGTTACTACATGTTCAGCAAGCCGGGTCGTTGTGGGGCGCCCTTGATCTCGCGCATGTCTGCCTCGGCCTGCCCCCGATGAGGGCACCAGTCGGGGGTGTCCTCAGCGTTTGGGATATGCCGCGACGGGGTGTGGGCCGTGCACACATTGCCGACAAGGAACGCGCAGCGCAGATCGCTCACAGTGCAGCGGGTGCACAGGGTGCTGATATCGCCTTCATCGCTTTGCCAGATCACAGGGCCAAAGGTTTTAGTGGTCATCGTCGTCTCTCCCTTTATTCGCCGGTTGGCGGTGGTGCCGAAGCCCCGCCAGTGGTCACTCGCGCAGCGCGGCCTGCGCCTGCACCCATTCGACGGCGGCGAGGTCGTTCATCGTGTCAGCGGCGGCGATCTGCTCTATGGCGCCTGCGATGTGCTCCGCGAAGTCCGGGCAAGGCTTTCTGCTGTCGTTGTTGTCGAACTCCGCGTCTTGCGCGGTCTTGAGCAGCGCGTCGCGGACGATGGTGAAGGCTTGGTTGGTCATGCCGTTCTCCTTGGTGTTCCCGTGTGTTTCTTTATCTTGACAGATGTTGCTACATGTTGCAACCTGTTATTGCACACCCGATACCAATGGAGGACACCATGGGCAGCACGTCTTACAAAACCCGCGACACTCTGCTTGAGATCGTCGAGGATCAATTCCACGCCGATGGCCAGGACATCGTCGCGGTCAGCCTGGGCGACGGGCGCACGCAGGGCGTCGCGCTTCGCATCGACCTGAACCGCGCGGCCGGGATCGACCCGCGCCTGGCCGACCTTTTGCGCGAAACCTACATCGCTGACGCTACCAGTTGCGTTACGGTGGGGATGGTCGTTCTGGTCGATGGCTGGCGCTCTCCGGTCCCTGAGCGGACGGTGACGGTGAAGGTGTTGGCCGAATGGATGGGCCCTTACCACCACCCGCGCGGTGATTTCCTGCTGGATCGTCTGTCGCCTGTGCGTGGCGATGCGCACCCTGCGATTGCGGACTCGATCGCGACGTGGCGCGAGTGCTGCGCGGAGAAGATGCCGCCGATCAAGCCTCTTTCGCCTGAGCCTGCCACGCTGCTGGTGTGATGCGCTGCTGCGGCTCGGGTTTCTGCCCGGCCGCGACCCCTTCCCGATTAAATCTATGAACGACAGGAGTTTACCATGGCTACTCGCGCCACCTACAATATCGACGGAGCGACGTTTTACTGCCACTACGACGGGCACAAGGCGGGCGCGGCTGCGCGCTTTGCCGGGATGATCGCGGCGCAGAATGTGCCGATCACTGGTGGCCGAAATTTCACGGAACTGACCGAGGTGAGACGCGGCGGCTGGCCTTTCGCGTTCATCCGCGGCGCCATGGATGCCGAGGCGAGCGATGGTCACCGTGCACACGCTGACACCGAATATCGCTACGACATGTTCGAGAACCCCGGCCTTCCGCCTCGCGTTGGCGTCTTGGTTCGGGATGGTCGCGGGGAATGGCGTCAGGGCTGGCATGGCAAGCTGGCGGATTTCGTCTACGAGTTCGGCGCGCCACTGGGTGCTCCGGTGATCGTGCAGGCGGCCATTCCCCGGGATCGCGGGGCTTTCCGGTATGAACTGGCGACGCTCAAGCATGCGATTGTGATCGAGGAAATGGCGCGTGACGCGGTCGACCGATTTGACGGCACGAACCCGAACCGGGCGATCTACCGCGACATTTCGGATGCGTGGGCCGACGGTATCGCGGCGGTGCGCGATCGGCGGGCTCTTGCCATGGCGTGATGTGCTGGCCAACCTCTGTCTCCATCACTGGCCCGCTGGCGTCTCGCTGGCGGGTTTTTGTTCGTCCGCAATCCTCTTGCGTAATTCGGCCCATGATCCGCAGTTATTGAGCCAAGCGACGATCCGTTCGGCGCGCTCATGGCTCACGCCTTCGCCTTCCGCGATGATGGGCGGCGCGCTCGTCAATGTCGTCGAGGGTCATTCGGTTGGCGCCTTTGGCATGCGCAGTGATGGATAGCCAGCGGCCTCCACAATCGCATTCGCTTCTTCTGGCGTGGGCTTTTTGTCCTGCGCCGCTGTGGGCGGCTCTGACGGCAGGTTGCGCCGGAACTCTGCGACCCTGCGGGCGCGCTCGGCTTTGATCAGGCGCAAGATGTCGCCCTCTGTCGGCATCTTGCGATTGGCGTTTGCCACCCATTGCCGGCAGGCTGCCTGAACCTCGTGCAGCGGATAGTCTTGCAGCATGTCCATCCAGTCGGTGATCATCCTGTCGTGTGCCGGCGAGCCCATGTCACGCTCCCAGCCGAAGCGATCGAACTTCTTAGCCATGACCTCCTGCTCAAGCGCCACCATCGCCCTGTGGCGCTCCAAGTCGCGCCAGTCGAGCAATGTTCTCAAGGGCGGCGTTAGGCCGGTTCTGGGGTCTGTGGGGTATTGCTGGTTGCTGCCCCTGAACGGTGTAACCTTGTTGTCCGACATCTGTGCCTCCTTCGATCGGCTGGAGTTTCGGTGCTGCCTTTTGGGCTGCCAGGTCACGCATAGCAGGCGTGTAGTATTTGAAGCTGTTGGGCGGTCCGAGTGTCCGCTTTGCGGCGACCTCGCGAACCTGTCGCAAGATTTCCATCTTCGTCAGTCCAAGATCGGTTTCCCATTTCCGAGCCTCGAACATGTCGGACTGCGAGCCGGCGATGCGCCCTCCCGGTGTCAGGCTGGTCGGATCCAGCCTCATGGCCTCACACAGCTTTTCACGCCATGTGTCGGCCTGCGGATCGGGCTGATCGGAGGGCGCCACCTCGCGCGCGGGCAGGTGTTCGGGCGCGCGCGCGTCATCAGCGTCACTCTTATGTAGGTAGTTGGGTACTTGGGAAGGATGTTCCGCGGCTGTATCTGTGGTTTGTTCCGTCGGTTTATCCGCGGTTTTACCCTGTTTGTTGTTTTTCAGTGGGTTAGGCCGATTTTTTCCTTTTTTTCTGTCCGATTGTTTTGCGCACAGATTTTCCGTATACACCGCTTCTTTTTGCAAACGCTCGGAAATCAGAACGCCGTCACGCGCCAGAAGGAACTGCCGAATTGCGGGGCCTATGCGGCGCCGCCACATGTGCGTGGAGACGCGGCAAATCTTAGCCAGGCGCCGGTCATCGTCCGGCAGATCACAAGAGGGGCGCGTCCACATGGCCATGAGGATCAGCATGTAGGCGCCCACCTCGTCGGCTTGCAGATGTTGAGTGTCCCGGTGGAAGGCGTCGACCCACAAGGGCATCGGTCTCTTTCCACGGGCCCTTTTCGGATCGAACTCCCTCATCGCTGTTTCCTTTCGCATTCCGTCCGCCACCTGCGCGCCACCTCGATCTCGCGATACTGCGCCATGGTGATGGTCCGATATCCTCGCGGACGCGGCTCCAGCCCCATCATGCGGTATCGCTGGTACACGGCAGACGTTCCGGAATATCCAAGCATCACCGCCATATCTCTGGTGTTGACGCCGGCCTCCCAGGCGCGCCGGAATTCTTCGTCGGAACACTTCTTGGCCGTGGTCCTGTTGTCCTTGCGGCTTGGAAGGCCGAGGCTCTTTGCCTTCCAGGTAAGCGCCTGATGCGTCACACCCAGCCGCTTCGCCGCCGTGGCCAGGCGGATATCGCGCCGCATCCACAGCTTCGTGAAAGCCTCGTCGTCTATGCCGGAAAGGGCGCCGGGCGGTGCCATGATCATGCTCCCATGTTCAGCCAGGACCGCGGCAGGCATCATGCTCACCACGGCCCTGGTCGTCGCTCATTCGTCGCGCACAGCCGCGATCAGCAGTTCGGTGTAGCGATGGATGTCGGCGAGTTCGGCTCGCACATCTAGGGGCTTGTCTCCTTCACGGAATTGGAACAACGCTGCCTCAACATCGAAAGCCGACGCCTGAATTTCACCCAGGATTCTGCAGATCAACCGGTCTCCCAAGTCGCGTCCTCCGCCATTTTCTTTCGACATATCAATTCTCTCCCTTCAAAGTTGTGGAATATCCACGCTTCACACAGAGGTTGTTTTGTCCACCCTCACACCTCAACCACCTCGACGCCCTGGGCGCGCAGCATCGCCTTTTTCAGCTTGAACACGCGGGTGCTGATTCCCTTGGAATCCTCGACAACGCGGCGCCCATCGTCGTCGCGATAGGTGAAGTCGGCCAGGTAATGCAGGACGCGGCCGCTATCGCTTTTCAGCGGTGCGCCGTCAGCGCCGATCAGGTCGATCCACACCTGCCTTTGGAGGTGGGTGATCACGCCGCCGCGCTCCAGCATCAGCAGCTGGTCGTAGCGGTCTGCCTCGCGCTTGCTGTCGAACGTGATTCCGCCGCGCGTCACCTTGGTGGCGCCGTACTTGTTGGCCGCCGGCGTGGTCTTTGCCTTCTTGCCGGTCTTGCCCGCCAGTTCAGCCCGGTAGACGGCGGCGGGAATGCGGTTCTGGGTCATAGGTCAAAACCTCCTTGCCGCTCATCACCGTTGCGATCGAGGAAGCGCATGACGGTCTCGCCGGTGTGGTCAGCATCCCACACAAACCATCCGTTGCGCTGTGGCGGCGCGCCTCCGCCGCGGAAGTCACTTTTCCAGCGGCACAGGTAGGCGCGGCTGATCGGGTGCGCGGCCAGCAACTCGTCGAGGCCGTTCTTGCGCGCCGCCGGCCAATCCCAATTCAGCAGGAACGCGACGTAGCGCACACCCGGAAGCGATATCGCATGCCTGAGCCAGCGCCCGTGGCCATCTCGCGCGTTGATCTCGCAGTACGGCGGGTTTGTGATGATGATCGGCGACGGCGCCTCGTCGTAGTCGTAGAAGCCGCGCAGGATCACGTCAGGGCAACCTCGATCCACGATATCGGACGCGACGACGCTGAACCCGTACTCGATCAGCGGGCTCACCATGTGGCCACCGCCCGCCGCCGGCTCCCATACCGCGCCGCCGATCTGCCTGATCCGGGGGGCTTCGGCGGCCAGGAATGCGCGCGATGCCTCGGGCGGGGTCGGGTCATAGTCCAGCGTGTCGCGCTCGGTGCGCCGCGGGGCGCGCAGATCGGGCAGGTCAGCAAATGCCTGCGCCTGCCGGGCGTCCCGCACCGGCTTGGGCTTGGTGGCCAGAAACAGCGACGTTGCCGATGGCGCCGCCTTGCTGCGGTCAGTCATGGTAATCGTCCCGCAAAAAGAATGAGTGCTTGCCCTCGGGCTTGATCTGCCGGCCGGGCACGAGGATCGTGATCGGGTGATTGTTGGCGTGGTCGAACACGAGGAAGTGCCAGCGCCCGCCCAGCCAGAACCGCCACAAGCGGCGCCCGCCGCGCGTCAGGCGCGCGACGAACCGCAGGTATCGAGGGTCTGGCGCCGCCATCTGCTCGATCAGGATGCTCCACAGTTCCGCGCCGTCGGTCTTCGGCGACACCCGCTCCCGCACGCGGCGGATGAAGTGGGCGCGGCGGCACATGTTGAATTTTTGGCTCATGGGTGCGCCTCCGTTACAACAGGCTCATCTGTTCGGGCTGCGGGCTGTCCTCCGGCGGCTTCCATATCCACGGGCCCGAGGCCGTGGGCAGAAGCGAGAGAGCGCCACGCATATCCTGCTGCCAGCGGGCAAACTCCGTTCCCGATGATGCGCAAAGCGCGTGGCCGCTGGGCCAGCCCATCAGTTGCTCGACAAACGCGGGATTGAGCCTCCGCTTCCGCCACCCCCCCCCTGCGCAACCATCTGCGCACAGTGATCGGCGAGACGCTTGACATCGCCGACCGAAAGAGTCGGCGCGAGATCGGGCGCCACTCTGAGGACTCCGGCCCATGCGGCGCTGTCTCCGGGTCCGGGCGGGAATAGAGGAAGGCAACCGCGTTCGGCAGTTGATCCGGGCTGTTCTCGCCCTTGTGGTCGCGGGCAGCTGGCGTCGGCCATGCCTTCACCGCCACTTGCAGAGACGTGATCGCCGTTCGGTTCGCGTTTGTTCCGTCCCGCTCTCCCATCCGCTTCTTCATCGCCAGATGGGCCTCGGGCGTCTTGTTGTCGTCGTTTGCTACTGCGGTAGGCCACGATGAACACGCGCTGCCTTTCATGCGGCGCGCCTGTTTCGCCCGCCGAGAATATGCCAGCCGCAGGCGTTCGGCCCATGCCCCATAAGCCTCGCAGCACGGTTTCAAGGCCGAGGCTGACGTGACCTGCGACGTTTTCGAGGAATACCCACTCTGGATCGACCTCACGGATGATCCGGGCAACCTCGGGCCATAGGTGGCGCTCGTCGGTGTCGCCGCGGCGCTGTCCGGCTGCGCTGAAAGGCTGGCACGGATACCCTGCAAGGATGGTGTCGATCGCGCCCCGGAATGGCCGCCCGTCGAAGGTGGTGACATCATCCCAGATCGGCGCCGGGGTGAAGTATCCAGCCCGTTGTCCTGCGATGATGGTGTTGCGCGGGTGTTCTTCCCATTCGACCCAGCATCGCGTGTGAAATCCGGGTTCTGCGAGCATGAGTCCAAAATCGAGGCCGCCGGCCCCGGCGCAGAGGCTGAGCCCGTTTCGCGGTCTGGAAGGTACGCCCACGCCATCACCGGCCATCGCCGTTCTTCATGCCCTGAACCTCGCGCTCGGCGTCGTCCTTCCAGCCGGCGCGGCCGGCGATCGCGTCGACGAGGATCTTGCGGATCCGGGTGATATGCCGAACCTTGTTGTCGTGGTGTTTGCTGATCCTGGCGAGATCGTTGCGCTGGCGCGCCAGCTTGCCCTGCAATGTGGCGTTGGCTTGCTGAAAGACCTCGATGCGGCGCTCGGCGGCCTTGATCTTCGCGGTCAGTCGGTCGATCCGGGCGAGTAGGTCATTGGTGTCGTGCTTCTGTGGCACCTGCGCCTCCATCTGGTGTCTTGAATGTCTGCCCTGCCGCACATGGCGGCTTACGGACGGGCCATCCGAACAGGGCACGCCGCGCATTCCATGGTCATGTTGTATGAGGCCCAACACACCGGGCTATTGCGCGCGACGGCCCCGATCAGGGTTCGACGTATTCCTGCTCGGTCTCCGGCTCGGGCACGGCCATCGGCGGCGCGTCCGGGGTTTCCTCGAACCACGACTGCGGGGGCACCGCGCCGCCGGTCTTGTCGCGGATCACCTCCATGAGGCCGTGCGACGGGTTCCGGCGGCCAGCGCACAGGTGGATGAAGTGCGTCCGGCTGATGCCGAACAGGCGCCCCCATTCCTCCTGCTTGCGGTCAGGAAACTGGCTCACATATTCGACGAGGTGCATTACCTGCTCTCCTGCTGATTACCCGGCGCAGTATGCAACCTGTTGCAACAGGTGTCAACGAGACAGGGAGAAACATGAATATTTATTTTTGCGAGACGCGCTGCTACAGTGTGAGACCCGTTCACCAGACAAAAAGGCTGACCATGAAGGTGCTGATCGCTGATCTGCGGCGGAAAACCCGCATGACGCAGAACGCGCTGGCCGATGCGGTCGGGATCACGCGCCCCTATCTTTCACAGATAGAGCGCGGCGACCGACGCATGACGCCGGAACTGAAAGAGCGTATTGCCAAGGCATTGGGCGTTGACGCCAATGACCTGGTCGATGTGTCAGCCCGTGGACGCGAGGACGAGGAACTCTTGCTGGAGGCGTTCCGACAGCTTTCAGACGAACAGCAGGACGTGTGGATCGACATGGCGCGGGCGGCCCTGCGCCGCGCCTGAGTCTGGATCACAGGTTTGAAAGGCCCGCTTCGGCGGGCTTTTTTTATTTCCATTGCAACATGTTACAGGATTTTCAACCCCGCCCGTGATTTTACCTGTTGCCACATGTTGCAAGAAACCCTAAGCTTCATGTCGTTATCCGTGGTCACGATGACCGCAGAAAACGGGGGTTGGCATGAACATGACTTTGGCCCGTAAGGAATTCACCGTCGAGTCCGCGACGGGGTCGTGGGTCTATTCCGCATATCGCGAAGACGGCAAGCTTTTCCACCTGGCCCACCGGCCCGGCGCGACAGAGGATTTCGTCGATATCGACTACACCTCCAGCCAGTTCATCCCGCTGGACGTGTTTCGGATGTTGGCCGACATGGGCTTTCCCGGCCGCCGCGACGCGCGTTGCGACCTGATACGGCCGCTGCGCGCGCAGGATGTGCGCATGATGCACGACCTCTGGAAGCTGCGGGGTGCGGCATGAGCAAGACCCGCACAAAGATCGAGGATCGACCGGTCACCGCTCGCGGTCCCGTGTTCGTGGCTCGCATCGACGGGCTCGCGATGGATTTCATCGGTGAGACGAAGATGCAGGCGATCCGCAAGGCGCGGGAGTTTCAGGAAATCGAACCGGCGAAAGCGCGTCGGTTCATGGGTAAAGCCGCACCTCAGGAAAATGGAGTTGAAGATGGCGAATGAACGCGCGTGCTACGGCATCGTTTTGGAGGCGGCGACAGAAGGGCCGATCCTCATGGAGGCCGAAGGGCAGACGACAAGCAGGGAGCAGGCTGTGCGCCGCTTGCGTCAGATGATCGACGGTCGTCGCTGGTTTCGGGGCTGCGTTGTCCGCTTGATCTACGAGGAAGGCAATCGCGCAACCCTCGACGCCATGGCCGGCATGCAGTCCGGCCCACAGGACCGCGACGACCGCGAAGAAGGCTTCGGGTCTCTCTGATGCGACAGCCGACCAGCGAACACGACGCACAGGCATGGTGGCGCGCTGCTCTGCGCGACCCCAAGACGCCGCGCCACGATGGCGATCCGAAGTGCGGCTTCTACCGCATGCGCAAGCGCAAGGGTGGGCCGTGGCTTCCGGTCGAAATCACCCTCGACCAGGATGTCGATTTTCGCACCGGTGAACTGGCGGCCGATGAGCGCGTCGTTGCTCTGGTCGAGGGCATCCCTGACGACGCGGCGCGCATCTGGACGTATCTGACGCCGATCACCCGCGAGGAATTCGAGCGGCTCTTTGCCGCGCGCGTCGCACAGACAGCCGAGGACCGCGACACCCTCCCAGACCTGACAGAAAGGGCGATATTGCCATGAATGACGACATGATCGACACAGCCGAAGCGCCGGCCGCGGGGCCGGGGCACAACTTGCCCCCGCTCCCCACACCGGAAAGCGCCGAACCCTGGGGGCCGAAGGTGCAGGAATTCACCAATGCTGCGCGCGTATGGGCCGAGTTGAAGGTGATCGAGGACGACGAGAAGTCCGAAAAACTGGCCGATTTCATCACCGGCATTCGCGGCCTGCGCAAGAAAGTCGAGGATGCGCGGAAAGACGCGAAGAAGCCATGGGATGATGGCGCCGCCGCGGTGCAGGGCGCATTCAAGCCGATGGTCGATCGTCTCGACGCGGCCGGCAAGCACCTCCAGAAGATGCAGAGCGACTATCTCGTGAAAAAGCAGGCCGAACTGGAGCGCCAGCAGGCCGAGGAACGCAAGCGTGCCGAGGAATTGCGCCGCCAGACCGAAGAAGCCGCCAAGGCGACCGAGGACACCTTTGATCCCGACGCCGAGGCCGAAGCGGAGCGCCTCGCCAAGGAAGCGAAGGCCGCGGAAAAAGCGTCATCCAAACCTGCGCGCGCGCAGTCCAAGAGCGCCAGCGGCGCCGGGCGCACCATGTCGATGCGCACGACGTGGGAACCCGAGATCACCAACATCCGCGCTGCCTTCATGGCCTTTCAGGATCATCCCGAAGTAGCGGAAACGCTCACCCGGCTGGCCGCGCAGCGCGCGCGCTCGGCTGAATTCGACCCGGAAACCGAGACGATCCCGGGTTTCACGCTCCACAAGCGCCAGTTCGCCATCTGAGGCGGCGGCAACACATCCAGCGAGGAAACGCCATGAGTAATGCACTGACCACGAAACCCGCCGCCGGGGGTAATCCTCTTTCGAACATCCCCATGATGAACCCGGATACCTTCGACCACATGTATCGCGTCGGCAAGATGATGGGCATGTCGCCGCTCTTTCCCGATCACCTGCGCCGGGGCGGCCAGGAAGCGGCGATCGCCAACGGCATGCTGGTCGTGAATATGGCCATGCGACTGAACGAAGATCCGCTGACGGTCGCGCAGCAAATCTACTTCGTCGGCGGCAAGCCCGGCTGGAACACGACCTACATGATTGCCCGCGCGAACCAGAGCGGTGTCTTTCAGGACCAGATTGATTGGGAAATCAGCGGCAAAGGCGGCGACAACCTGTCCGTGACCGCGTTTGCCACCCTCTCGGGTACCGGGCGCAAGGTGTCGGTCAACTGCGACATGGCCATGGCCAAGGCCGAAGGCTGGACGAGCAACAAGAAGTACCAGACCATTCCTGAACAGATGCTGCGCTACCGCTCGGCCGCGTTCCTGATCCGGCTCTACGCGCCCGAGGTCATGATTGGCGTGCCCGCGGCGATCGAGGTCGAACTGGCGGAAAGCGAGTTTCGCGACGTGACGCCGCCGCAGGAACAGCCCGCAGAACCCGAGCCCGAAAAGGAGCAACCCAAGACCACCAGCAAGCGCGGCGGCGGGGCCCGGAAGGCGCCGGCAAAGGACGCACAGAAGGCGCCGGATGAGTCGGAGGTGACCGACGCCGCGCCCGAAGACGGCGAGGACGCCGAATACAAGCGCCTCGAAAGCGCGGCCGAAGACGTGATCAACGACATCCGCGACGCGCCCAGCGTTGATTCTGCGCTGGAGTTCCATGCCGAGGTGCTGGCGCGCATGAAGAAGGTCGCGCCCGATCTGCACGCTTGGATCACGAAGGAAGCCAAGACGGCGCGCGAAGCCGAGGCTGAAGGCGACGACGAGGGCGGCGCGCCCCAGCAGACCGGGCGCCCGAAGCAGGATTACACACCGGATGAAAAGCCCGCCGACGATAGCTGGGCCAGGCAGATGGTGGCGACGATCAAGACCGATCTTGCCGACTGCGTGGGCGGCGAGGCCGTCGACGAGGTGCTCGACGTCTACGGCGCCGAGGTCTCGAAGATGAAGGACAAGTTCCCCGAACATCATGCCGAGGTGATGGAAAAGGTCGAGGAACGCCGCGACGCCGGCTGATCCGACCTGCCGAACCGCGCGTCCCGGAATAATCGGGCGCGTGGCAGGTGGGGCGCGTGCGAGACACCCCCCTCAAGCGCGTCCCGCCACTCGATTGAAAACGGAGAGAGACAATGCTGGACGAGAAGGACGATATCCGCTCTGCGCTGGAACAATGGGCCGCGCGCGGCGACTGCGGCGCATCGGCCAAGGCCATCGCCGCGCACCTGGCAGCCTTCGGCGAGTGCGATGGCAGCTACCCCGGGGACGTGGGCGACTTCGGGCGGTGCGAGGCGCTTCTCGATGCAGTGCCGCGCCTGCGCGAATATTTGCCTCTGATGGCCGAGGTTAACGCCTATTGGGCGGCGCTGGCCTCGCGCTGGGAGGAAATCCGCGCCGCCAAGGATCGGCAGGCGCTGATCGAGGAAATCGTGAAGCCCATCCAGCAAGCCGACCCCGGCCATATGCCGCTGGGCAAGGGTGCATCCCTGCGGGTCGGCGCCAACACCTTCCAAGGGACTACAGCAAAAGGAACGCGGGACATGATGAAACCCGACCCGGAATTCGATCAGGCGCGCGACAACGCCTACCGCGTAACGGCCGACGAGTTGCGCCAGTTCATCGAGCGGTTCGAGCGCCTTGATGCCGAAAAGAAGGACATCGCCGAACAGCAGAAAGAGGTGATGGCAGAGGCCAAGGGCCGTGGCTACGACACCAAGGTGATGCGCAAGGTCATCGCGCTGCGCAAGCGCGACCGCGACGACATCGCCGAAGAAGAAGCGGTGCTGGAGATGTACCGCGAGGCGCTGGGGATCTGATCATGAAATCCAACGTCACCGATTACGACCTGATCGTGGTTCACAGCACCGACTTCGCCGTTCTGGTCAAGGACGACGAGGATGCCGATCCCGTCTGGCTACCGAAATCCCAGATCGAACTGGATCACGACGACACCGGCCCGTGCTGCGTCACGATTCCTGACTGGCTGGCAGAAGAAAGGGGGCTGGCATGAGCAGCATCGAGTTGATTGGATTTCTCGCTGAGATCACCCTTCGCGCTCTGAGCGTCGGGTTCGTATTCGCTGCATGTTGGCAGAACGTGCGCGGGCGTTCCGACTTGGCACAGACTTCATTGCTATGGGCCATCCTGTTTGGCGTTTGGGTGCAGTCATGACCGATGTAATCGACAACGGCGGGCCGGCGTTTCCCGACCCAAGAAGATCGGTATCTGATGGGGAAAGGGGCATGTCCCTGCGGGACTGGTTCGCGGGGCAAGCTTTGGTTTCCATGGGTGATCGTCGCTGGAATGGCGATCATTCCGAAACCGGCACCGAGAAGCAAGCGCGAGCGGCGTATCGGATCGCCGACGCCATGCTCGCGGCCCGCGAGAAAGGCGGTGCATCATGACCAATGCAAAGCACACGCGCGAACCCTGGCAGGCCATTGGCCTTGCCATCTACACAGATCGCGGGACGCCTGGAATTGAAACATGGGTCGCGAACATAAAGCGCGGTCGGGCAGACAGTGTTGAAGTCGCCGATGCCCGCCGCATCGTCGCCTGCGTCAACGCCTGCAAAGGCATTCCAACCGATGCGCTGGAAAGCGGCGTGATCAGGGATCTGTTGGAGGCGCTGGAAAACCTTGAAAACGACGATGGCAAGGCAATGCCACCGAGTGCATGGGCCTTGGTGCAAACCGCCATCGCCAAGGCGAAAGGCGGTGCATCATGAGCGGGCAACACCCCTGCCCGGCGGGCGAATACACCTGGTGGGCGGCAGCGCACGAAGAAGGGCCTTTCAGCGACACGAACTGCACCAACAAGGACGAAGCAATCCGCGAAGCCGTCCACATCGGCGCCGTGCAGGAATTGCCGCCACATAAAGACGGTGACCCGTGGGAGTTCGGGGCCTACATCGGGTGGGCGCGCCACAATCACGTTAACCTGAGCGGGTATTTCGACGCTGAGGACTGGATAGACCGCCTTGGCGATCACATGGAGGACGAGGACGGCCCGGACGAAAATGGCTGCAATCACCCTCTTGAGGACGTGAGCGGGGACGATGTCCGCGCGCTTGGCGAAGCTGTCCGCTCTGCAATCTGGCACTGGCAGAACCGGCGCGCGATCAAGTGCAAATCGTACTGGCTCGACATGCCCTTCGGGTTGGAATGGGTGAGGGTCGAATATCCGGATGGTGCATCATGATCGAAGCACTCGGATACGCGGCAGTCCTGCTCGGCGGCGGATACCTCGCCTTCATGGCTGGCTTTGTCCTGGCGCTGTGGGTGGGGAGTTTCGCCCTGGAGGACGCCTTGCCCGCACTGTCGGCGGGCGGTGCCGCGCTGGTGCTGTGGGTGATCGCGTTCATGTGGTGGATCGTATGAGCAACACGTCCGAAATCGGCGCCCACCCCTCGCTTCACGCTCGCAGGATCGCACAAGCGATAGCTTCCGCACGGATCAATCTGACCAGCGAGGCGACGGCCCATCGTGATGTTCTGGCAGTGATCGAAGCGGCCGACATGGAGTGCCAGACCGAAGCTCGCCTGAGTGCATCAGAACGCATCGACATTCTGTGTGGGAGCGTTGGTGTGGAAGTGAAGGTTGGGCATCCCCGCCGGGCAATATGGAAGCAGCTGCGCCGCTATGCCGCGCTGCCGGAAATATCCGCGCTGGTCCTGGCGACCGGAACTCCATGGCCGGCGAGCATCAAGGATGTGGATGGCGTGCCCCTTTTCGTCGCAGACCTTTCGAGGGGGTGGCTATGAACGGCCAACTGCAATTTGCCGGGGACCGGATCGAACCGGGCTGGGTCGTATCGAATTTGAAGCCCCATGTGTCCATGAGGTTCAAGGACGTATTCAAGGGCATCCCCTTCGGATCGGTTCCGCCGTTCTTCTTGCGCGACCGCCCGTCCATCGCGGCCGATCTCGACTGGTTCATGCAGAGATACCCGTTGAGCATGGACCGGGAAAGCGAAGGGTGGTTGTCGGTTCAGTTGAAAGCCTATCGCGACGCCCAGGCGCGGATCGAAGAAATACACTCTACGGAATACACGCCACCAGTGTTGACCGGGTTTCGTGACGGCGAAGAACCTATGACCTATCAGCGTCGTGCGGCCGATCTGTTGCGAACGACGGGCCGCTTGCTGCTGCTCGACGATGTGGGCTTGGGCAAGACGGTTTCTGCACTGGCCGCGATCTCGGACGGATGGGGGCTTCCCGCGGCTGTCGTCGTCCAGCCCCACCTGTCCACGCAATGGGTGGTCCAATACATTGAGCGGTTCACGCATCTGCGAGCGGTTGAAATCAAGGACCGCAACGCACGTCAGGTGCAAGTCGCAGATATCTATGTGTTCCGGTACTCAAACATCGCGGCCTGGGTCGACATGATCGAGCCCATGGGTGTTCGCACCGTGATCTTCGACGAGATTCAGGAATTGCGCCACGGGCAAGCGACGGAAAAGGGTCGCGCCGCGGCATCCATATGTTCGGTTGTGGAAAACCGCCTCGGGCTCACTGCCACGCCGATCTACAACTATGGGTCCGAGATATTCAATGTGGTCGAGTACATTGCGCCCGGCGCGCTTGGCACTTGGGGAGAATTCCTCACCAACTGGTGCACGTCGCACGGCACCCACTGGATCGTGAAAGAACCCGAGGCGCTGGGCGCATTCCTGCAAGAGGAAGGGGTCACGCTGCGCCGCACCAACGAGGACGCGGAGGTCGCATCCGTGTTGCCGGGGCTATCCAAGACCGTGATCGAGGTCGATTGGGATGATGGTGCGGTGCAGTCCGACCGCGATCTGCAAGAAAAGCTGGCCCTGCAAGTCCTGAGCGGATCGTTTCACAACCGGGGTGTCGCGGCCCGCGAACTCAACATGATGCTGCGCCACGAAACTGGCGTCGCAAAGGCGCGCGCGGTAGCCGCTTACATCCGAACGCTGGTTGAGGGTGGTGAGCCGGTTCTGGTCGGAGCCTGGCATCGCGAGGTCTACGATATCCTGTTGGATCGCTTGGCTGACCTTCGGCCCGCCATGTTCACGGGCTCGGAAAGCGCAGCAGCCAAGCGGCGAGCCCGCCAAGCGTTCATCGACGGCGACACGAATATAATGCTCATGTCCCTGCGATCCGGCGCCGGGATCGACGGGCTTCAATCGCGGGCTTCGCATGTGGTTTACGCCGAGCTGGACTGGTCGCCGCAGGTCCACGTCCAGTTCACCGGGCGCCTGCATCGCCATGGTCAGGAGCGCCCGGTAATCGCGCATTTCCTGCATGTGAACGGCGGCTCTGATCCAGCGATCATGTCCACGCTCGGCCTCAAGGCGTCGCAAAGCCACGGCATCCTTAACCCCTACGGTGGCCAGGGCGACGCGACACCAGTGGATGAAAGCCGGATCAGGCAGTTGGCCAAATCCATCCTGGAGCAGGAGGCGCGCTCATGAGCCAAGACCATGACCCCATCCATGCCGAGAACCTCGACGCGCCCGCGCCTGCGTCGCTGGGCAAGCTGTCGATCGAGGGCGACATGGGCGTGATCCGCATCCCGCTGTCCGAGATCCACGCCCTGCGCGTCGCGCTCCAGCCGTGCCCGTGCCGGGCCACAAAATCAACGTCCACGTCCGAACTGCGCCAGCGCCTGGAAGTGGCGCTCGCCAAGCTGCAATCGAAATCAGGAGCGAGGAACTCATGAGCAATCACTTGTCCGCCGCTGATCGTCATCTGATCGAGAACTACATCGCGCGCAATGGCGTGACCGAATGCCCGCGCGGCGCATCTGGCGAGATACCGGAATATGTCTGGAAGCCGTCGCGCAGTGGCGAAGGCGGCGCGCTGGTCGTGTTGGACGGTCAAGGCGCCTTCGGCAAGGAGCGCATCAACGCGCGCACCCGCGGCATGATCTCCGAACAGGCCCGGCAGCGGCGCGTGATGAGGGCCGAGGGGCGGCTGCCATGACCCCCTACTACTCCGAACGCCAAGCCTGGCACGGAGCCTGGCGCCCGCAGGTCACCGACGGCCCGCCGCCTGAGCGCACCGCGGACGGCCGGCGCCACACCCTGCGCCGCGTCCAGCCGCTGCCCGTGGAACTGCGCGGCTTGCCGCTGTCCGAAGTCGCCTGCGAGATCGACGCCCACGAAGCCCACGCGGCGCGGCTCGCTGTTGAGGCGGAGACCGAAGCGGATGGTTTCGTGACCGTGTGGCCGGAGGGGCTGTGATGGCCAGGTTGATAGATGCGATTGGCCCTCCTGAGCTGCTATCCGTTACCATCGTTCGGAACAAGAGCCTGGACGACGGGACACCAAGGCAAGAGAAAGGCTATCGCGCGATTTTTGAGTTTCGCGGGCCGGGGTCGCATCCAGTCTTTGCCAGGCCGTGTTTTGCCGCAGACGAACGAGTCACTCAGAAACGCTATCAATGGTCGCCTCTTTTCAAAACCGAGGCTGAGGCTCGCAATTGGCTGGCGCCTGCGCACCCCCAAGGCGTCGTCATTGATAAACCCAACTCACCGGCGGCCGCTGGGGTGCGATCAAGCGCCGGTCCACCTAACCCGCAGGAGGGGCCATGAAACCCGAACAGATCATTTCCGATGAAAGTGTCGAGGAGGTCCACGCCAACGCGAACTTCGAATCCATGACGAAGCGCGAAGTGGTGAACGTCGGCGTCGTTCAGTCAGTGCTGGGCTTCTCGATGGGTCATACCATGCACCAGATCATCCTCGAACACGGCCTGGTGAAAAAATCGAGCGGCGTTTGCCCTAAGCTCACGGCGAAGGGGCAGCGATACCTACACGCGATCATCGGAAACCGCGCCTCGGAGATCATCAGCTACATCGCCGAAGGCGACCAATCCACCTAACCCCGGAGGCCAGCATGGCTGACATTGAAGACGATCACTTTCCCGGCGATTGGGACGATGAAGACGACGATGGTTTTGACGAGTGCGGGCTGCAAGATGACGGCACATGCTTACTCGCCGGGACCGAACACTGCGATTGGGATTGCCCCCACTCGCGATGAATCCAGAAGGAGGCCCCATGACCACCCTATCCAAAATCTCAGCCGAAGCCGCTGCCTCCACTCACGACGCGGCGCTGTCCGACGCCCGCGCGGTCCTTGCCGACATGCCCCACCACGCCGACGAGCGGATCCTGACCGCATGCGACGTGCTGGAGACCTATGGCGAGCTGCCGGAGCGCCGCCGCATCTGCGACATTCGGCAGATGATCGAGAGGACGAGGTGATGCCAAGAGTGCAATCAATCCAAATAGGAGCGTGTGATGGCGAGGACAACGGTCGACAGCAAGACGTATGAGACGACGCACCGACGCGGACTCCCTGCGATCAGGCAAGTGAACAAGAGCGGAGGCACGGTGCGGTGGATCGCCTTGCAGTCAGAAATCGGCCTCAAGGTGATGCGCGCTCTGGATTTGGAGCCGGCGATGGCTCCGGGGTTCAGCGAGTCCAGATAGGAGATTGACCATGCCCGACATGAAAACCGAAATCGAACGACTGACTGCCGAAAACGAGCACCTAGGAAAAGCCTGCGCCAGATGGGCAGAGGTTTCCCAAAACAACCGCCAGCGGGCGAAGACGGCAGAGGCCGAGCGGGACAGGCTGCAAAAGGCTGGCGACAGGCTGTCATTCTGCGCGCAGGCCAGTGGTGGGAGCGCAGGGCAGGACGCTGATCTGGTAGACGCCATCAACGGCTGGGCCGAAGCCCGATCCGCCCTACAGACCGACACGGACACGGAAGGGAAGGCCGATGATTGTGACTGAATTCACAAAGCAAGCGCTGAGGAAAAGGCGGGACAGGCGCGACCGTCTTGCTGACGGGTGGGAATACGTTGGCGAAAATGGCGGCAATCTATGGGAACTGGAGCGTGGAACACGATGGAGGGAGCGGATAGCCGAAGTCGCCATATCGGCCTGCGGAAAAGGTGTTTGGGTCAAGACGACGGACACGGGAGGCTGACCATGTTGACGAAAACCTACCCCCAAGACCGCCCCAAAGACTTTCTCAAAGAAAACCCGTCGGAAAAGTGGCGGTGCGATATTTGGGTAGGTGACGGCAGTGATCATCATGGGGTCGGAGCCACAGAAGCTGAGGCGCAATATAACGCCAAACTTGCGTACATGAAGTACCGGCGCACTCCTAACGCTTCGAGTATGGGAGACTGACCATGCCGATCCGGCCTGAAAACCGTGACCGCTATCCGCCCGACTGGCCGAAAATCAGCGCCCGCGTGCGCGAGGAAGCGGGGCAACGGTGCGAGTGGTGCAGCGTGCCAAATGGCGAGTGGATCAGGCGTGGTACTTGCGACGGGCTAGATGTTTGGTCGTTCTCTGCATCGGCGCATTGCGACGTGTTCTGCGCTTCCACTGGCGACAAGCTGGACGGAGAAAGTCATGACACATGCGACCTTGGCAAGCCCGTCCGTGTGGTCCTGACTACCGCACACCTCGACCACACCCCCGAGAACTGCGCCCGCGACAATCTCGTGGCCCTCTGCCAAAAATGTCACAACCGCTATGACGCGCCGATGCGTCGTGCTGGATTGGCTGCGCGTCGTCGCGCCGAAATGGCTGACGGCGATCTTTTCGAGAAGGACTGACCATGCCGATCCGCCGTCTGCCCCCGATCTTTGCCAAGGTCCGATTCCGGCTGAGGCCCGCCGATGTTCCGCCAGTCGTTTTCCGCTTTTCGAAGCAGCACATCAACGATGCGCGTGAGACAATCCAACGTATGTGGGATGAGGTCCCGCTTTATACTTATTCGCATTGCTGGATGGAAACGCCCTATCTCGGCATCATGGCCTACTGCCCCGACGAGGAATGCGTGCACGTCAGGGCATGGAACAAGAATGGCAAGCACGCGACGAAATTTCAGTTTCGGTCCTTCGATGAGGGCGGCTTGTCAGATATGGAAAAGGTCGTGAAGGCTCAGTATTTTCAGGCGGCCTACGCCTTACACCTATATACCGAGCGTGCCGCAGAAGTGTCGGTCAACACCTTGTCCCGCAATTCGCCATCCGCGCACCGCAGGGAAGGCGACACGCTGCGATATGCCCAGCTTGACGATCTTGCCAGCGCAGCGGGGCAGTCTCGCCAGCGCGGGTATGCGCGGCCGTGCGAAGTATCAGGGATCAAGATGCGGGAGCACGATGTTCGCGGACACTGGCGGACGTATCCGAGTGGCGTTCGGGTCTGGGTAAAACCGCACAAGCGAGGTGATGTAGGGTTAGGCCGCGTGCAAAGGGTGATGCAATGAAAAGCCTCGAAGATTACCCCGCCGCCACCATCACATGCCGCCCCAGCCAGGCGCCGCAAGTGTTCGGCGTGTCTCGCGCGACGATCTACCGCTGGGCGAAGGCGGGGCACATCACGCTCTACCACCGGGGAGGAATGGCGTTCGTGCGAGTCGACGACGTCCTCGCCTACATCACCGGGGTGAGGGACTAATTGAGGGACCGAGAGGCAGAAAGCCGTATTTTCCCTTTAATATCAATAGTGATTGGTGCTCTCCAGCAGCACCATACGCCCGTTTCCACCCTGCATATTCCGATCCTCGTTCGCGCCTGGTAGCGTCCGCCCGGCATGGCACGGTCAATCGCTCGATGCGGCCTCGTCGATCCGCCACGCATCGAGCCCGGCCCGGATACCGGCGGCCAGGCCGGCGCGCCAATCGGGGTCGCGCAGGTTTTCCATGTCGCGAAGGCTGGTCATGAATCCCATCTCGATCAGCAGCGAGGGGATGTCGGCCGCCTTGAGCACCGAGAATGCCGCCTGCCGGATCGGGTGTGCGTTGAGCGCCCCCACCGTATCGCCCATCCCCTGCACCAGGGCCTGCGCCAACCGTTCGGCGCGCGGCCGGGTTTCCTGGCGCGCGAGGTCCAGCAGGATGCCGGCGATCTGGTCGTCCTGGCCGCGCAGGTCGACCCCGGCAAGGATGTCGTCACGGTTGTGGCGCTCGGCCAGCAGGGCGCTGGCAGTGTCGCTGGCGCTGTCCGACAGCAGGTAGACCGCGGCGCCATGGGCCTGGCCCTGCGTCAGCGTATCGGCGTGAAGCGAGATGAAAACGTCCGCCGCCAGTTCGTGTGCCAGCGCGACACGCCGCTCAAGCGCGACAAAGCGGTCGTCGGTGCGCGTCATCACCACCTCGTAGCCGCCGGCGCGCCGCAATTCCTCGCGCAATTCGCGCGCGAAGGTCAGCACCAGGTTCTTTTCGCGCAACCCGTCGCGCGCGGCGCCGGGGTCGATGCCGCCATGGCCCGGGTCGAGCAGCACGCGCAAGGTATCGCCCGCCTCCGGCGCCGTTTTCCGGCCCGCCCGTGCGCTCGGGCGGGGCAGATCCCAGCGCGGGTCGTGCGGGGCGCCCGACCGCTCGGCGAACTCCTGCGCCCCGGCGCGGCGCAGCCGGGCGCGCAGCCGCGCCTTGCCGGTCTCGGGCGCGATGTTCATCACCACGCTGTCGATCACCATCGGCCCGGCCAGATCCACCACCATGCGCGACCAACCGGGCCGGAACCCGCCGAAGCGCACCGCCTGCGCGTTGTCGGCGTTGAGCATCACCGCCTCGTCGAGGCCGGTCCAGTCGACCTCGCGGAAATCCATCACCAGCCGCGCCGGGGCGGTCAAGGTGTAGGCGCGCCAGGGCACCCCCTGCGACAGCGCCAGGTCCAGCTTCAACCCGTCGCCGGTATCGGTCAGCAGCGTACCGGCCGGATCGACCCGCGCCAGCGCGCTGAACTGCACATCGCGGCTCCCCTGCGCGGCCACACCCGCCGCGGCGGCGACTGCCACCGCCAGCATGAAGGCCAGAATTGCCCCTGTCGCTGCCCTGCTCATGTCCTGCCCGTCCGTTTTCGGCCGTTGTTGCGCCCAAACTAGCGCAAGCGCCGCCGCGATGCACGCGCCATCGAGCGCGGTCCGATCACCCCCAGCCTTCACATTCGCGCAAGCTGCGCGCGGCCCCGCTTGAAGCGGGACGCGGTTTCACCCATGCTGCCCACACGGACGCGAGTGTTTGGGGTAACGGGCCGGGGCGATGCGCACAGCAACAAGGCTATGGGCCACGATCCTGGTGGCGGTGTCGCTGATCTGGACGCCCCCCGCGGCGCGGGCCGCGGTTCTGATCCGCGACGCCGCGATCGAACACGCCCTGTCGGAACTGGCCCGCCCGGTACTCAACGCCGCGGGGCTGTCGCCGGGGCGGGTGCAGGTGCTGGTGGTACGCGATTCCTCGCTCAATGCCTTCGTCGTCGACAACCGCCACATCTTCATCCACTCGGGCATGCTGCTACGCATGAAAGACGCGGAGATGCTGCAATCGGTGATCGCGCACGAGGCGGCGCATATCGCCAACGGCCATATCCTGCGGCGCGGGCTGAACGCGGGCATGGCCAACACCGTGGCGGGGCTGGGCATCGCGCTGGCCGCGGCGGTAGCGATGGCGGGCCAGCCCGAAGCGGCGGCGGGGCTTGGCGCGGGCATGTCCGGCTCGGCGTCGCGCGTGTTCATGTCGCACACCCGCGCCGAAGAAAGCGCCGCCGATGCCTCGGGCCTGCGCTACATGGCGCGCGCCGGCGTACCGCCCGGGGCTTTCGCCGACGTGATGGAGATGTTCCGCGGCCAGGAGGTGCTGAGCAGCGGGCGCCAGGACCCGTACGCACGCACGCACCCGCTGACCCGCGACCGGCTGCGCGCGATCGAGGCACGGGTCGCCGCGCTCGACCGCCAGACCGCCGCCCCCGACAGCAACGCCGATTACTGGTACGCGCGCGCGACCGGCAAGCTGTCGGCCTTCCTGCGTGCGCCCGGCTGGACGTTGCCGCGTCTCGACGACAGCCTCACCCCCGACATCGCGCTGATGCGCAAGGCGGTAGCCTATCACCGCATGCCCGATGCCGCCCGCGCCATCGCCGCCGTCGACGAGCTGGCCCGGATGCGCCCGCAGGATCCGTTCGTGCACGAATTGCGCGGCCAGATCCTGCTGGAAAGCCGCCGCACCGGCGCGGCTGTCGCGGCATACCGCCGTGCCGCCGAACTGGCCCCGGAAAACGCCATGGTTCTGGCGGGGATGGGGCGGGCGTTGCTCGCTGCGGGCCGGCCGGGTGCGGCGCTTGACGTGCTCGAACGCGCCCGTGCGCAGGATTTCCGCGACCCGCGCATGCTCCGGGATCTCGGCGGCGCTTATGCGCAACGCGACAGGCCCGGCATGGCCGCCCTGATCACCGCCGAGCGCTACGCGCTCATCGGGCGGCTGGAAGACGCCGAAATCAACGCCCGCCGCGCCGAAAACCTGTTGCCGCGCGGCTCCTCCGCTTGGCTTCGGGCACAGGATGTGGTCTCTGCTACCGAGGCCGAACTCGACAAACGGAGATAGGACATGAAAACGATTCTCGCCGCGCTCGCCGCCACAGTCATGTTGGCTGCGCCGGCCACCGCGCTGGACCTCACCGATCTCGACGATGCCGAGCGCCAGGCGCTACGCACCGAAATCCGCGCCTACCTCCTGGAAAACCCCGAGGTAATCATGGAGGCCGTCGCGGTGCTTGAACAACGCCAGACCGCCGAACAGGCGCAGGGCGACGCGCAGATGATCGCCACCAATGCCGAGGCGCTGTTCCGCGACGAAGATTCCTGGGAGGGCGGCAACCCCGATGGCGATCTGACCCTGGTCGAGTTCATGGATTACCGCTGCGGTTATTGCCGCCGGGCGGCACCCGAGGTGAACGAACTCGTCGAGGGCGACGGCGACATCCGCTTCATCGTCAAGGAATTCCCGATCCTGGGCGAGCAGTCGGTGCTGGCCTCGCGCTTCGCCATCGCGGTGCGGCAACTCGAAGGCGACGCGGCCTACAAGCAGGCGCACGATGCCCTGATCGCCTTCCGCGGCGAGATCGGACGCGACACGCTCGCCCGCATCGCCGAAAACCTGGGCCTGGAGGCCGCCCCCCTTCTGGAGCGCATGGACAGCGACGCGGTGAGCGACGTGATCGCCCGCAACCACCAACTGGCAAACCGGCTGCAGATCACCGGAACGCCGACCTTCATCTTCGACGACCGGATGCTGCGCGGCTACGTGCCGCTGGACAAGATGCAGGAGGTCGCCGCGCAGATCCGCCAGGACGGGTAGATGCGCACCGCCATCGCCGCGCTGCTGGCGGCGGCGGTCATGGTCACCTCGGTACCGCGGGGAACGGCACAGGCACTCGATGCAACCTCGCGCGCGGTGCTGGGCGCGGAAATCCGGCGCTTGCTGTCGGCCGAGCCGGAAATCGTGGCACGGGCGCTGGCCGCACCACCGGTCGTCGCCAGCCCCTACCGCGACGAGATCGCGCGCGACCTCGACACCATCGGCGCGCTTTCGGCGCGGCTGTTCTCGCCCGACAGGCCCGGCTTCGGCCCACGCGGCGCACGGGCGGTGATCGCGCTGTTCACGCGCGCCGACTGCGCCCGCTGCGCCCGGGCCGAGGCAGAATTACGCGCGCTTGCCGAAGAAATCGGCGTGCGCGCGACGCTGTTCGACATCGACGCCGATGCCGATCTCGCCACCCGGCTGGAGCTTGACGTCGCGCCGTCCTACGTGATGGCCGACCGGATGCTGCGCGGGCACATGCCGGCCGTGGTGCTTGACCGCTACCTGCGCGAGGCGCGGGGCAACTGACGGGCACCCCCCCAGACCGGGGTACTGGCGGCACCGGCACACGTGTTTTCGGCAAGATGACGGGGCGCGCAGGCGCCGCACCGGGGGCCTCTCTCTGAAAATATCTCGGGGGGAAACGCCCGGGACGGGCGACGGGGGGCAGTGCCCCCTCTTGCCGATCACGGGTGGCGCGGCCACATCATCGCAAGGTCACTCGGCCGCCTCTGATGCGGCGTTGCCCGCCTCGATCTCGGCGGCGCGCTTTTCGACCTGTTCGACGATATGGTCGATCATCTGGTCGTTCGACAACTTGTGGCTCTGCGCCCCCGCCAGGTAGACCATTCCCGATCCAGCCCCGCCGCCGGTGAACCCGACATCGGTCAGCAGCGCCTCGCCGGGGCCGTTGACGACGCAGCCGATGATGCTCAGGCTCATCGGCGTCCTGATGTGTTCCAGCCGCTTTTCAAGGGTCTCCACCGTCCCGATCACGTCGAAGCCCTGCCGCGCGCAGGACGGGCACGAGATGATGTTCACGCCCCGGTGGCGCAGCCCGAGCGCCTTGAGTATCTCGTAGCCGACCTTCACCTCTTCCACCGGATCGGCCGAGAGACTCACGCGCACGGTATCGCCGATCCCCATCCACAGCAGGTTGCCGAGCCCGATGGCGCTCTTGATCGTGCCGGTTGTCAGGCCGCCGGCCTCGGTGATCCCCAGGTGAATGGGCGCGTCGGTGGCCTCGGCCAGGCCCTGGTAGGCAGCGGCGGCCATGAACACGTCCGACGCTTTCACCGAAATCTTGAACTCGTGAAAGTCGTTGTCCTCCAGGATGCGAATATGCTCCAGCCCCGACTCGATCATCGCGTCGGGGCACGGCTCGCCGTACTTTTCCAGCAGGTGGCGCTCCAGGCTGCCGGCATTCACCCCGATGCGAATCGAGCAGCCGTGATCGCGCGCCGCCGCGATGACCTCGCGCACGCGATCCGCGCTGCCGATATTTCCCGGGTTGATGCGCAGGCAGGCGGCGCCGGCCTCGGCTGCCTCTATGGCACGGCGGTAGTGGAAATGGATGTCGGCGACGATGGGCACCGGGCTTTCGCGAACGATGTCGCGCAGCGCCCGCGCGCTGGCCTCGTCGGGCACCGAGACGCGCACGATGTCGGCGCCGGCCTCGGCCGCGGCCTGCACTTGCGCGACGGTGGCGGCGACGTCGCGGGTATCGGTGTTGGTCATCGTCTGCACCGATATCGGAGCATCGCCGCCCACCGGCACCGGGCCGACATGGATCTGGCGGCTCTTGCGGCGGTCGATACTGCGCCACGGGCGCACCGGATTGAGCAACATGGAAACCCCTAAGCTTGACGGTTATCTGTCTGTCAGAGATAGAGCGCCACAGCCCGGCCCGCAACGGGGGGCGGGGTTACTCTTGCGCGGCGTCGCCGGCGCGCAACTCCGCGACCATGCGCGCAAGGTCGCGGTCCTGCGTGGGGTCGGCGGGGGTGTAGCGGGCCGTCAGGTCGTCAGCGGCCAGCGCGAGGCCGCTGGTGACGGTACCGCTTTCGCCGGCAGGGCCGTAGTGCTGCCCGGCAACGGCGAAATAGACCGCGCCCGATTCGCCCACCCGCAGGTTTGGGGGCTGTTCGTTTGCCGGCACGGTATAGCGGTCGCCGGCGTTCATGATACCCTCGTAAAGCACGGTGCCATCGGCGGCGCGCACGCGCACCCAGGCCGGGCGAACGGCGACCATCTCGACCTTCGGCGCCGGGTCTTTCACCACCTTGGGACTGGGCGTTTCCGGGGCCGGCACATCGGCAGTCTGTTCCAGGGCCGCCGCGACGGCGCGTTTCATCCGCTCCGCATCGGATGCGCCGGAGTGCAGGAAGTTGCCCCGCTCACCGGGCTCCAGCGTGGCAATGGGGGCGTCGCGGGCCACCAGAACCGGCACATCCAGCGCTTGCGGGCGGTAGAGCCGATCCAGAGCATCCTCGCGGCCCGCATCCATATCGGCCACCCCGACAGCGGGCGCCTCGCTTGCGGCCAGCGGATCGAGATCGGCCAGCACCTCGGGGCTCTTCTCGACCGGCTCGACCTGCACGCGCTGGATTTCGCGCACCACGCTCCAGCCGCCATAGCTGAGCGTTGCGATCAGCGCCAGAAGCACCGCCAAGGACCCCACCGCGCGCAACTCGATACGCCCGAGAAGAGAGTCGCCGACATGGGCGAACGGCGTCGCGCCGGCGGCAAAGGGGTCGCGATCGGCCGAAAGGGTCACCGCGGCCGGCGCCTTGCGCACCACCGACGCCTCTGCCGACATGCCATGCGCGGTGGTAAAGCCGCTTTCGGCGCAGAAAGCCTCAAAGGCCCGTTCGGGATCCATCCCCAGGTAGCGCGCGTAGGAGCGCACATATCCCGCGATGAAACCGGGCGTGTCGAATGTTGACGGGTCGGCGTTCTCGATCGCAGCGATATAGGCAGCCTTGATCCGCAATTCGCGCTGCACGTCCAGCAGCGACTTGCCCATCGTCGCGCGCTCGCCGCGCATCATGTCCCCGAGCCGCAGATCGAAGTCGTCGAACCCCTTGGGTTCGACGTTGTCCTCCTGCGCCCTGCGGGAAAACCTGCGACGAATCATGCTCGCTGCCCCATCTTGCCAAGGGTTGCGCGACGACCAGCGACGATTCGCACAATCCCGTGATTTGTGATCAGATTAACACAGCGAAAGTATTTTCACAGCCCCCTAGAGGGTTAGCCCGCGAGTTCGGCGCGATTCAGCGCACATTGCCCCCACAACTCGTCCATCGCGCGTACCAGCTTATCCATCTCGCCGGGGCCGTGCACGGGCGACGGCGTGAAGCGAAGCCGCTCGGTACCGCGCGGCACGGTGGGGAAGTTGATCGGCTGCACGTAGATTCCGTAATCCTCCAGAAGCATGTCGGACAACTGCTTGGTGTGAACCGGGTCACTCACGATCACCGGCACGATGTGGCTGCCGTGGTCGATGATCGGCAGGCCCAGCCCCTTGAGGCGCGTCTTGAGGATCTTCGCCTGCGTCTGGTGCCGGTCGCGACGCTCTTGATCGTGCTTGAGATGCGCGACGCTGGCCGCGGCACCGGCCGCCACGGCCGGTGGGATCGACGTTGTAAAGATGAATCCCGGCGCGTAAGACCTTATTGCATCACACATTTTCGCGCTGGACGCGATATAGCCGCCATGCACGCCATAGGCCTTGGCCAGGGTTCCATTGATGATGTCGATACGGTGCGCCAGACGGTCGCGTTCGGTCACGCCGCCGCCGCGGGGCCCGTACATGCCGACCGCGTGCACCTCGTCGATATAGGTCAGCGCGCCGAATTCGTCGGCCAGGTCGCAGATCGCCTCGATGGGGCCGAAATCGCCGTCCATCGAATAGACCGACTCGAACGCGATGAGCTTGGGCGCGCCCGCGGCGTCGGCTTCAAGCAGTTCGCGCAGGTGATCCACGTCGTTGTGGCGGAAGATACGCTTGGCCCCGCCGTTGCGGCGCACGCCCTCGATCATCGAGGCATGGTTGAGCGCGTCGGAATAGATGATCAGGCCGGGGAAAAGCTTGGGCAGGGTCGAAAGCGTCGCGTCGTTGGCAATATAGGCCGAGGTGAACAGCAGCGCCGATTCCTTGCCGTGCAGATCGGCAAGCTCGGCTTCGAGTTGCTTGTGGTAGATGGTCGTCCCCGAGATGTTGCGCGTGCCGCCCGACCCGGCGCCGGTGGACTCGAGCGCGCCGTGCATGGCCTCCAGAACGACCGGGTGCTGCCCCATGCCGAGGTAATCGTTGCCGCACCACACGGTGATCTCGCGTTCGCTGCCATCGGGGTGCAGCCAGCGCGCGTGCGGGTAGCGGCCGTTCTGACGTTCGATGTCGATGAAAGTGCGGTAGCGCCCTTCCTCGTGCAGCTGGTTGATCGCCTGCTCCAGCCTCGCCGAATAGTCCATGCGCGCGTCCTTTCCTCTCTCTCCGCCGTTCTTTCTACACCAGTAGCCCCTGATGCGGAAACACCCCGCGAACGGATATATTCAATTTTCAGGGACTTTATCGCATTTTCCCCGCCGCAACAGGCTACAAATTGCCGCTGTCGCGGTCCTTGATGCATGTCAAGCTGCTGGCGGGCTGGACAGTCGCGGCGGCGCTGTTACCCTTCGCCGCAGCCAATCAGCCGCATCCAATCACCGGAAAGGACCAAAGATGTCACTCGATGACGTTCTCGCGCGAATCGATGCCGAGCTACCCAACGCCACGCAACGCCTGATGGAGCTGTTGCGCATCCCGTCCGTATCGACCGATCCGGCCTACGCGGCACAATGCGACGCCGCCGCCGATTGGCTGGTTCACGATCTGCAAGGTTTTGGCGTCACCGCCGAAAAACGCGCCACACCGGGGCATCCGATGGTGGTGGGCCATGTCGAGGGCGACGGGCCGCACGTCCTGTTTTACGGCCATTACGACGTGCAACCGGTCGACCCGCTGGACCTGTGGGATCGCGACCCGTTCGACCCCGCGGTCGAGACCACCGCGCATGGCGAGGTGATCCGCGGGCGCGGCGCCTCGGACGACAAGGGGCAGCTGATGACCTTCATCGAGGCCTGCCGCGCCTGGCAAGCCGTACATGGGCGAATGCCATGCCGGATCACCTTTTTCCTCGAGGGCGAAGAGGAGTCGGGCTCGCCTTCGCTGGTGCCGTTCATGCGCGACAATGCCGACGAGCTGAAGGCCGATATCGCGCTGATCTGCGATACCGGCCTTTACGACCACGACACGCCCTCGATCGCCACCCAACTGCGCGGCCTGCTGGCCGAGGAAGTCGTCATCACCGGCCCTGACAAGGACCTGCATTCGGGGCTCTACGGCGGGCTGGCGATGAACCCGATCCGGGTTCTGTCGCAGATCGTCACCGGCCTGCACGATGTCACCGGGCGGGTCACCCTGCCCGGCTTTTACGACGACGTGCCCGAATTGCCCGAAGAGGTACGCGCGCAGTGGCAGGGGCTGGGGTTCGACCATGCCGAATTCCTGGGCGCGGTGGGGCTGAGCGTGCCCGCGGGCGAGCAGGACCGCACGCCGCTGGAAATGCTGTGGTCGCGCCCGACCTGCGATGTCAACGGCATCTGGGGCGGCTATACCGGTGACGGGTTCAAGACCGTGCTGCCATCGCAGGCGGCGGCCAAGATCAGCTTTCGGCTGGTCGGGCAGCAGGATCCCGACAAGATACATCGCAGCTTCGTCGATTACGTCCACGCGATGCTGCCCGCCGACTGCACCGCCGAGTTTCCGAACGGCAAGGGCTCGCCCGCCAGCCAGATGTCGATCGACCACCCCGCCTTCGAGCAGGCGCGCCAGGCGCTCAGCGCCGAATGGCCCAACCAGGCGGTGTTCGCCGGCATGGGCGGGTCGATCCCGATCGCCGGCTATTTCAAGGAAATCCTCGGCATGGACGCGCTGTTGATCGGGTTCGGCAAGGACGACGACCAGATCCATTCGCCCAACGAGAAATACGACATGCGCAGCTTTCACAAGGGTACGCGAAGCTGGGCCCGCATCCTCGACGCGATCGCACAATGATCGCGGGCTTCACGAACGCGGTCGCGCGCCCGGCGGGCGGCGACGTGGCCTACAGCATCGGCGGCCCCGAGGGCGGCGCGCCGGTGCTGCTGCTGCATGGGTTTCCGCAGACTCGCGCCATGTGGGGGCACGTCGCGCCCGCCCTCGCCGCGGCGGGACATCGGGTGATCTGCGCCGATATGCGCGGCTACGGCGACAGTTGGAAACCCGACGCCATCGCCGATTACAGCTTTCGCAACATGGGCGCCGAGATGCTGGCGCTGATGCAGGGGCTGGGGTTCGCGCGCTTCGATCTTGTCGGCCACGACCGCGGTGCGCGCTGCGCGCACCGGATGGCGCTGGACGCCCCCGACCGCGTGCGCAGCCTGGCGGTGATGGATATCGTGCCCACCCACCTGCTGTTGTCGCAGCTCACCCGCCAGGTGGCCGCCGCCTATTACCACTGGTTCTTCCTGGCCCAGCCGGCGCCGTTTCCCGAAACCCTGATCGGCGCCGACCCGGATTACTACTTCGAATCCTGCCTGCTGGGCTGGGGCGCCGCGCGGCTGGCCGATTTCGACGCCGGACAGCTTGCCGCCTACCGCGCGGCGTGGCGCGACGCGGACACCATCCGCGGCATGTGCAACGACTACCGCGCCGCGCTCGGCCCCGACATGGACGACGACGCCGCCGACCACGCCGCCCGCCTCGCCTGCCCCACGCTGGCGCTTTACGGCGCCAATGGCGTCATGGCGCGCGAATACGACATGCACGCGGTCTGGGCGGCACGCTGCCACGAGCTGCACACGCAGGCCCTGCCCGGCGGGCATTTCTTTCCCGACACCGCGCCCGGCGACACCGCGGCCGCGCTGGCGGCCTTCCTCGACGCCTGATCCTTCGTCTTTCCGGAAATACTCGCAAAGCCCGCCCCACCGTTTTATGGGGCATTGCGCTGGACTGGATTCACCCCGCTGCGACCACAGGGCATGCGCGCCTGGGGGGCGGGCGGGCGCGTGCCCGTCGCAGGTGCGACGGGCGGGGGAATGCGATCAGGCGCACCATGCCGGCGCTTGCAAATCGAAGGCGGGAAAATGGCGCGGTTGACGGGGCTCGAACCCGCGACCTCCGGCGTGACAGGCCGGCACTCTAACCAGCTGAGCTACAACCGCGTGCCGTGCCTGATACGTCGGCCCGCGACGGCCGTCAATCACGAAATCGCCGGGCTTGCGCCCCCGCGCATCCCGGCCCAATCTGCGGGGCACACAAGGAGGCCCCATGAGCGACGCGCAAAAGGCTTACAAGGCCGCGGAACAGATGATCGCCGAAGCGCGGGAGCGCGGGGACGACAGGCTGGATTTCACTGGCGAGGACTTCCGCGCCCTCGACCGCCTGCCGCCCGAGATCGGCACGCTGGACCGGTTGGAGTGGCTCGACCTCGCCCGGACACAGATCGCCGACATCGCCCCGCTGAGCGGCCTCGGAAACCTGCAGACGCTTTTCCTCGCCGGGACACGGGTCGCCGATACCACCCCCCTGCAGGGCCTCGACAAACTGCAGACGCTCAACCTCCCCGGAACACAGGTCGCCGACATCACCCCACTGAAGGGCCTCGAAAACCTGCAGACGCTCAGCCTCACCGGGACACGGGTCACCGACACCTCTCCCCTGCAGGGCCTCAAAAATCTGCAGGGCCTCGACCTCGACAGGACACAGGTCGCCGACATCGCCCCCCTGCAGGGCCTCAAAAATCTGCAGGGCCTCGACCTCGACAGGACACAGGTCGCCGACCTGCGCCCGATCGCCGATCTGCTAGAGCTCGGAGACGGGCCATTGGGCGGCCTGCACTTCGCCGACACCCCCGCCGCCCGCGCCACGCCCGAGCTGACCCGCCTGTCGCAAATCGAGCACGACAAGTACCGCACCCGCGAAACCCAAGCCTATCTGAAAACCCTGCCGCCCTGGCCCGAACCGCTGCCGTGGGGGGATACCGGGAAATCCCCTGACAGCGGCGGGGGTGTTGAGGCGCGGACCGCGCAGGCGCAGATCGCCTTTCTGCTGGAACATGCCGCCGCTTCGCAGGTCTCCGCCAAAACCACCGCCAGCCAGATCCGCTTTGCGCTGCGCGATGTGCCCGCGACCGACGGCAACAAGCTGCCCCCGGTGCTGCAGACCATGCTCGACGTGGCGCAGGTGCTCGAAGGGCTGGCCACGGCCCCCATCGGCCCCGACAACCCCGAACGCGAGGCCGAACTCACCGCGCGCATCGCGGAGCTTGAGGACAAGGTCCGGACCCTGACCGCGCAACTCGCCGATGCCGAGGCCGCCCGCGAGGCCGCCGAGGCGCTGGCCGGCGCGACCGGCTTCTTGCCCAGCTTGCAGGTTGCCGCCGGCACCTCCATCGGTGAACAGGCGGGCCGACTGATCCATACCGGCATCCTGAGCGGCACGGTTTATTTTCTGGGCAGCAATCACACGTTTGTTCAGGGGCTCCTGCGGGCAATCGAGGCGTTGAAATAGGCCTGACGCCGAACGTGCCCCCCGCCCTTCTGCCCGTCGCCGTTACCCCGCGCCTGCCCCGTCGCGCGCGGCGTTAACCGGGCGCGGGGCCGGTTTCGGCACCGACGCGATACCGACGTGATACCGACGCGTTACAGAGCAGGAAAATTCGGCGATTCCAGCGCGTTAACCATCGATTCGCGTGGGGGCCGCACGGGAGGGCTTGTCGGGGGCTCAAGCAGCGGTGGCGCGGTTGACGGGGCTCGAACCCGCGACCTCCGGCGTGACAGGCCGGCACTCTAACCATCTGAGCTACAACCGCCCGCTGCGCGACGGGGCCCGGGGCCCGGTCGTGGGGGCGTGTTTAGGCGCGCGGCGCCACGCCGTCAAGCGGATGATGGCGCAAATCATCCCCCTTGCGGAGTTTTTTGGGCCCCGCGCCGCAACCGCGGCGCCGGGCCGGGCCGGGTTCAAACAAACGGGGCGCGCCGATACCCGGCGCGCCCCCGAAAGCCCTGAAAACCCGGCAAAGGCCGGCGCTTTTCACCTATTGCGAAAAGGACTTGAGGTATTCGGTCACCGCGGCGATGTCTTCGTCCTTGCGCAGCCCGGAGAAGCCCATCTTGGTGCCCTTGACGTAGTCGCGCGGGCTGGCAAGGAAGGCCGCGAGCGCCTCTTCGTCCCAGACCTGGCCCTCTTCGCCCATCTTTTCCAACGTCGATGAATAGCGGAAGCCCTCGACCGCGGCCATCTGCGCGCCCACGACGCCGTTGAGCGCCGGCCCGACGCGGTTCTGGGCGCCCTCGCCGACCATGTGGCAGGCCTTGCATTGGCGGAACACCTTTTCACCCGTGGCCACCAGCTCGGGGTCGAGCGCCGCCTCCTGGGCGGGCGCGGCGTCGTCGCCGGCGTCCTCATCGGCGGTCGCCTGCTCGTCGCTGGCGGTGTCGTCCGATTGCGTCTGGGCGGGCTGTTCGGCCGCTGCATCCTCGGCCCCGGCGGTATCTTCCTCCGGGGTCACGTCCAGCACCGCGGCGCGCATGGTGATCTCGACCTCGTCCTTGCAGTTCTCCACGCAAGGCTCTTTCGAGAAGCGCCCGTATTCCGTTTCCGGGCGGTCATCGACGATGAAGCCGTCGGCATTGGGCATCTCGACGTCGAGGAAGTTCTCGTTCGAGAGCACGAAGTCATCCTCGACGATGTAGTTCGAATAGAGGATGTAGGCGACGATCGCATAAACCTCGTCGGGGTTCAGCGTCTGCGCGTTGCCGTAGGGCATCGAGCGGTGCACATAGTCCCAGGCGGTGGACAGGTAGGGCCAATAGGAGCCGACGGTCTTGACCGGATCCTCGTCGGCCAGCGTGCCCTCGCCCCCGGCAAGCGACGGCCAGTTGCCGACACCCTCGGCGAAGTCGCCGTGGCAGACGGCGCAGTTTTCCACGAAGAGTTCCTCGCCGGTCCGCACGTCGCCCGAGCCCTCGGGCAGGCCGCGGCCGTCGGGCATCACGTTGACGTCCCAGGCGGCGACTTCCTCGGGCAGCGCCGGGCGGCCCAGCCCGAACTTGCCATCGGCGTCGGCGTCGCTGGCTTGCGCCGCCGCGATCAGCATCGAGTCGATGTTGCCCTCGGCCGGTGCCAGGGTCTTGGCAGTCTCAGGGATCGGCGTGACATTGCGGTCGGCGAAGTTGTAGGCGCCGGTCAGCATCACCGCCGCGGCAACGGAGACCGAGCCGTAAAGCTTAAGAGATTTCGACATTTTCGGCCTCCCCGTCGGACTTGACCCACCAGGTCTGGATGCAGTTGTTGTGATAGATCGAGTTCTCGCCGCGCACCTCGCGCAGCGCGTCCTTGGTCGGCTGCACGTAGCCGGTTTCGTCCATGGCACGCGATTGCAGCAGCATTTCCTCCCCCTGCCAGACGTGGTCGAGGTAGAAGCGCGTCACCGCCTTGTCCTGGGGATCGGCGGCCAGGCGTGCCTGTTTCCAGGTCTTGCCGCCATCGACGGTCACGTCCACGCGGGCGATCTTGCCATGGCCCGACCAGGCCAGCCCGGTAATCACCAGCGGCCCGTGGCCGTGGGTGATGGGCGATTGCGGCGAGGGCGAGGTGACGACCGATTTGGCGTCCATGACCCAGGTCCACTTGCGCGACGTGCCATCGGCCAGCGTGTCGGTGTACTTGCTGGTTTCCTCGCGGCTTTCGACGGCGGCGTCGGTGATCTCGATCCGGCGCAGCCACTTGACCCACATGTTGCCTTCCCAGCCCGGCACCACCAGCCGGACCGGGTAGCCGTGTTCCTTGCGCAGCGCCTCGCCGTTGGCCTTGAAGGCGACGAGCACGTCGTCCATCGCCTTTTCCAACGGGATCGAGCGGCCGTTGGAGGACGCGTCGGCGCCCTCGACATAGACCCACTTGCCCTCGGGCTTCACGCCGGCCTCCCGCAGAAGCGTCCCGAGCGGCACGCCGGAATATTCCATGTTGTGGATCATCCCGTGGGTGAACTGCGCGCCGTTCAACTGCGCGCCGGCCCATTCCATGCCCGTGTTGGCGGCGCATTCGCAGAAATGCACCTTGTTGACGCGCGGGAACCGTTCAAGATCCGCGTAGGTGAAGACCAGCGGCGTATCGACCAGCCCGTTGATCATCAGCCGGTAGTCTTCCTTGCGCAGTTCGATGGCGCCCGAATGGTGCCGTTCGAACCCGCAGCCCTGCGGCGTGATGGTGCCGTCGAGGGCATGGATCGGCGTGAAGTTGATCGAACTGATCGTGTCTGCGGTCAGCCATTCCACGTTGCGCCGCACGACATCCGACTCGAACCGGATCGGCAAGCCGTAAGGCGTTGCATCCACCCCCTCGCCCAGGCCCTGTGCCCAGGGCTGCGTTTCGGTGATCAGCGGGTCGGGGCTTGCCGCGCGCGCCATGGTGGCGCCCGCCACCGCGCCGCCGGCTGCCAGCGCCCCCTTGAGCACGGCGCGCCGCGAGGGCTTCTTGCCATTGAAGCTGACCGTCATCTTTCTTGCCTCCTGTCAGATCGTCGCATCGATTGCATGAATTCGATGGGTCCAGCGATTTCCCCCGGTCCATGGCGCGGCCTCGGTCCGGGGGTGCGGGCGGTGCCCCGCCCGCGGATGTAAATCAGGTGCCCGTCACCTTGACGTTGTCATTGGGTTCAAGCGTCACCGTGCCCTGCTTGCGGATGTGGCTCTCGACCACGTCCCAGATCGGCGGGCCCTCAGTGCCCTCGTTGACGCTTGCCCACCCCGCGACGACGTAAGAACGCGACGGATCGATCGCCTCGCCGGTGCGCAGCAGGGTCATGTCGCTGATGCGTTCGCCCTGCGGTTTCCCGATATCGATGCGATAGCCCATGCCGCCGATGCGCACCATGTCGCCGCCCTGCTGGTAATAGGGGTCGGGGTTGAACAGGTTGTCGGCGACGTCCTCCAGCACGACCTTGATGAACTCGCCGGTCATCTCGGTGCGGTAGGCCTCGGGGTAGGTCATCGAGGTGACATTGAAGATGTCCTCGCGGGTGATGTCCTGGCCGGGGATCAGGCTGGGCCCCCAACGCACGCCGGGCGACATGGCGATGTCGGCGTCGCGCTCGGAAATCAGCGCGTCGCAGATCAGGTCGTCCCAGGTACCGTTGAAGTTGCCGCGCCGGTACAGCAGGCTGTCGGTCTGGCCGATCACCTCTTCGAGTTCGGATTTGAACGGCGCACGCTGCTGGTCGATCACGGCGGCGACATCCTTGTCGGGTTCGATCACGTCCGAGAAGACCGGAATCAGCTTGTGGCGAAAGCCCATCATGCGGCCATCGCGCACGTCCAGGTCGACGCGGCTGACGAACTTGCCGTTCGAGCCGCTGGCGATCAGGATCGTGTCGCCCACCAGCACCGGCTCGGGCAGCGCGTCATGGGTGTGCCCGGTCAGGATCACGTCGATCCCGTTGACCTTGGCGGCCATCTTCTTGTCGACGTCGAAGCCGTTGTGCGACAGGCACACGACCAGTTCGGCGCCCTTGCCGCGGACCTCGTCGACGATCATCTGCATGTTCTCGTCGCGGATGCCGAAGCTGTAGTCGGGGAACATCCAGCCGGGGTTGGCGATCGGCATGTAGGGGAACGCCTGGCCGATCACGGCGATCTTGACGCCGCCGCGCTCGAAAAACTTGTAGGGCGCGAACTCGGCCGCCGGTTCGTCCCACATCTTGTCAAAGATGTTCTGGCCGAGTGCGGCGAAGGGCAGGTCATCCACGATCTCGCGCACGCGCTCTTGCCCCAGGGTGAATTCCCAGTGGAAGGTCATCGCGTCGGGCTTGAGCGCGTTCATCACGTTGACCATGTCCTGGCCTTCGGTGTGATAGCAGGTGTAACTGCCGTGCCAGGTGTCGCCGCCATCCAGCAGCAGCGCATCAGGGCGGTCGGCACGCATGGCGTTGATGACCGTCGCCATGCGGTCCAGCCCGCCGACGCGGCCGTATGCGCGCGCCAACGCGGTGAAGTCACCCGAGCTGAGCGCGTAATGCGACGGGCTGCCGTCGTCGATCCCGTACAGACGGCGGAAATCGGCGCCGGTGACGTGGGGGACCTCGCCCTTGTTGGCGCCGACGCCGATATTGATCGACGGTTCACGGAAATAGATCGGCTTCAACTGCCCATGGATGTCGGTAATGTGAATCAGCGAGACGTTGCCGAATGTGTCGAAATCCAGCAATTGATCCTGGGTCAGTTTCTGCTGCGCGGCCAGGCGTGCCCACTGGCCGAACCCCGAGGCGCCGTAAAGGGCCGAAGCCGCCATGCTGACCTGAAGAAAATCGCGGCGTGAGATCATGTCTCGAAGCTCCAAGAAGGTGATGTGTCGGGTGGCCTGCCATCCAGCCGGCGCGGCCGCCCCGGTTTCGGCTGCCGCACCGCGCGCAAGCCCGCGGGGTGCAGCCCCGGGGGCGCGAGTGGCGCCCCCGGGGAGTTCAAGTCAGTTGCGCACCGACGGCCCCTCGACCGACAGGCCATTGCCACGGCTGGCGACGTAAAGCTCCAGCGCGACGAACTCGTCGCTGCCCGGCTTGAACGTCTCGGCGCGGGTGTCGCGCACGCAGCCCTTGAAGCGCGCATGCACGGTGTTGAGCTTGGCATTCTTCATCCGGTATACCGGAAAGCCGTTGATCTGTCCCTGGCTGAGGTGGTCGGAGCGGATCCTGTTGCCGTAGTTCTGCTCGTGGCAGTTGGCGCAGCTCAGCTCCAGTTGTCCAAAGCGGGTATAGTAGATCTCCTTGCCCTCTTCCCACGTCTCGCGCACCGGGCCGTCGATGGCCACGTCCACGGGCATGCCGCGCGACTGCAGCGCGATCAGCGCCTCCATGTTGGCCATCTCGGTGCTGGTGTAGCCATAGGGCTCGGCGCCCATGTTGTTCTCGCGGCAATCGTTGATCTGCATCGCGACGGTCTGCACCTCGCCCGCGTCCTCGTCCCACTTGGGGTAGGTCGCGCGCACGCCCTCCATGCTGGACGGGTCTTCGTGGCACGAAGCGCACGACTTGCCTTCGGACCCGGCGACCTCGTTCCACTGCGCCCGACCCTCATCGACGAAGATCATGCCGGAATTGTCGAAATCGTCCATCTGCAGGGCTTGCGTTTCGTCCGCACGAAAATGCCAACCCGAAATGATCTCGGGCAGCGCACCGTCGAGATGCGCGGGCGGCTCGGTCTTGGTGGTCATCTCGATCTCGCCGTTGATCACCAGCTGGTCGTCGTCGGCGTCGGCCGACACCAGTCCGGGGACCGAGAATAGCACAGCGGCGATAGCCGTCATTGCACTGATTTTCATTGAGCTTCCTCCCTTGGGTCGCCCGGCCCCGCATCGGTGCGGGGCGCCGGGGCCTTGATCTTGTTGCGCCGTCTCAGGCGACCTTCACCGTCTTGGTGGTGGTGTAGACGTCACCGTCGTCGTCGTACCAGGTGAAGACCATGTCGCCCGCTTCGGGGATCTTTGCGTCGAACTCGAAATACGGGTTCGTGGAGATCGCGGGGAACATCTTGACGTCGATGATGCTGGTCCCGTTGAACTCGCAGGTGAAGCGATGAATGATCGAACGCGGGATGGTGTTGCCGTCGCTGTCCTTGCGCTGGCCGGATTCCATCTTGTGGCTGATCAGCGTCTTGATCGTGACCACCTCGCCGGCTTCTGCCGAGCGGGGGGCCTTGACGCGGGGTCGAACTCCAGATGCCATTTGGTATCTCCTTGTGCTTAGCCGCCGCAGCCGCCGATTGTGACTTTCACTTCCGAACTGGCGCGCGCGAAGCTGCCGTCTGCCAGCTTGGCGACGGCCACGACTTCCTGCGTGCCGGCCAGCCGGATGCGGGTCGAGGCGCTCGAACTGCCCGCCAGTTCGCCGAAGTTGAAGATCGCCACGTCCGGCGTCGGGTTGCCCATCGCCAGGACCATGATGGCGCTGGCGCCCTCGGCGCTGACCGAGATCGGAACGGTGTTGCCGTTTTCGGCGATTTCCGGCGCGGTAAGGGTCACGCCGCCCTCGGCCACGTCGGCACCTCCGGTGAAGTCAGCGATCGCGTCTTCGGATGCCGCGTTGACCCGGAAGGGAAGCACCGTCATAGCCGCTGCCCCCAGCCCAAGCGCCAGCGTGTCGCGTCTTGAGAATTCCATTTTCGTCTCCTTGCTCGTGTTGGTCTGGCTCACTCTTCCTTGAGCGTCATCAGGAAGGCGACCACGTCCTCGATCTGTTGCGCCGAAAGCAGCGGGTCCAAGGGCTCTTCGCCGGCCTTGCCGGTAAAGGCCTTGCCGGGGCGGATGTAGCCCTCGGTCTTGTAATAGGCCGGCATCACCGTGCCCGGGAACGTCTTCTTGGCGTTGGACACGATGCCGCGCAGATCCGCCTCGGCCCAGCGATCGGCCACTCCATCAAGGATGGGGCCGACCTCGCCATGGAAGGGCGCATCACTGAGCGCGCTCACCTGATGGCACGAGATGCAGTTGCCGAGTGACTTGGTCTTCATGACCTTTGCACCGTTCTCGGGGTCGCCCGGCTGCCCGGTCAGCGATTGCGTAACGCTGCCGTAGTCGTCGAATTTCACGTCCGTGGGCGCGACCGGACCGGCCAGCGCCGCCCCACCGACCAACGACGCTGCCAGAGTCAATGTCGAAAGCTTCATGTTTCCTCCCATGGCTAACGGTTCTTGGTATGGTTAGCCCGATCTACGGTAGTTCACCTCCGGCCGTTAACGCAACAACAAATTCATCTAGATGAATTTCATCGTGCGCAGGCCACCACTGCCGCGATGCGGCATCACTGTTCCAGCGTTCGGGCCACGAATTTCTGGAACGGCTCATCCCTTTCATATCGCTTCTCTTTCACCCAGCGAAGCATCGCCATGGTGGTGCCCTTGCCAAACGCGCCGGGCATCACTGCCACGGCCGCCTCGGCCGCGCTCTGCCCCTCTTCAACGGTTTCGGGAAAGAACATGAAGGTCGGCGTGAACATCAGCGCCCACTTCCGCACCATCTTTTTCTCGGGCAGGGATTCGCCATCAAAATCGGTCACCTCTAAATCGCCGAACATGTTCACTTGTAGCACATAGAAGTTGTCGCGGATATAGGCTTCGATCTCGGGGTCGGGGAAAACCTCCTCGTGCATCTTGCGGCAATAGATGCAGCCGCGCTGCTCGACGATGATGGCAAGGCGCTTGCCTTCGGCGTTGGCATCGGCCAGATCCTCGCGCAAGTCCATGAAGGTGGTACGCATCCACTCGGTCTTGTGCAGGCCGTCGTCGCCCATCCGCGTCTCGGCCGCCGCCGGGACAGCCAGTGCCGCCAGCACCGCGATTGCCGTGATCAGTCGTTTCATTGGTTGTCCTCCCTCAGGTTGAACCGCCCCGGCAAGGCTCAGATCGAGCTGAACGCCGGGAAGGTCTCCAACATCCAGTAAGCGATCTCGTTGACACGATTGGTCAACAGCAGGCCGGCAAACACCAGCAGCAGCAAACCCATCGCCTTTTCCACCTTGGGCAGGTGGCGCCGGAAGCGTTCCACGAAGCGCATGAACGGCTTGATGAACACCGCCGCGACCACGAAGGGCAACGTCAGCCCGACACCGAACACCAGCAGCAGCCCCAGCCCCTGCATCGCCGTTTCCTCGAAACTGGCCGTCATCACCACCGCCGTCAGAACCCCGCCGACGCAGGGCGTCCAGCCGGCGGCGAAAGCCAGCCCCACGACATAGGAGCCCAGAACCGACATGTCGGCGGTATCGCCGGCGTTGACCTGAAACTGCCGGTTGAGAAACCCGATCCGGATGATGCCGAGAAAATGCAGCCCGATCAACGCGATGATCGCCGCCGCCACGAAGCGGAATTCGTCCTGGTAGGTGCGAAACGCCTGGCTGAGCGAGAACGCCGCGGCGCCGAGCAACACGAAAACGGTTATGATGCCGGCCGAGAACATCACCGCCGACAGTACCGCGCGGCGGCGGATGTCGGGGGGCAGCTCGCCCGCCTCGTTGAGCGCGGCCATGCCCGACCCGGCCATGTAGCTGAGATAGAACGGCACGATCGGCAGGATGCAGGGCGAAAAGAAGACAACCAGCCCCCCGATGAATGCGCTCCAGAGCGATACGTCCATGACGGCCTTCCTTGAAACATTAACACATTCATATTACGTTGTGCGAAAAGTTCACGTCAATCGGCATTCCATCGATATTGCATCGGTCGGTATTCCATCGGTATTGCATCGGTATTCAAATGCGCTCACTCCCTCGCTTCCTGCGCCGTCATGGTGCCGCCCTCGTCGCGCTGCTGGCGGTGTTTGCCGCATTGCCCGGCGCGGCGCGGGCCGTCGAGCTGATCATGGTCGAACAACAGGGATGCCAGTACTGCATCGCGTGGAAGCAGGACCTGGGCCCGATCTACCCCAAGACAGATGCCGGCCAATTCGCACCGCTAAGGATGGTCGACATGGACGACGGCCTGCCCGCGGATGTCGCGTTCAAGGGGCCTGTCATCTACACCCCGACATTCATCCTGGTAGACGCGGGCCGCGAAATGGGCCGAATCGAGGGCCACCCAGGCGACGATTTCTTCTGGGCGCTGCTGGAGAGGATGCTCGCCGAAAAGACGGATTTCCCCGGTTCCGGCTGACTGCGGCGAGGTTACATCTTACTTTCGGGTCGGTTTTCGCGTTATACGCATCGTGGCATATCGGGGGGACGGTGCCAGCGGTCCGGTCGGCGCGGCCAACCGGCGCGCAGGCAGCATGAAGGGGATAGCGCGAGTGACACTTCCGCAGATCACGGACTCCCTCACCACCGAGGAGATGGACAGGATCGTGCAGAACGCAACGACGGCGTCGAACTTTCTCAAGGCGGTCAGCCACGAGGGCCGGCTGATGATCCTTTGTCACCTGATCTCGGGCGAGAAATCGGTCACAGAACTCGAAGAGCTGCTTTCGGCACGGCAGGCGGCGGTCAGCCAGCAGTTGTCGCGCCTGCGGCTCGAAGGGCTGGTGATTCCGCGGCGCGAGGGCAAGGTCATCTATTACCGATTGGCCGACGACCGCCCGAAGCGTATATTGGAACTGGTCTACGACCTGTTCTGCACCGAGCCGCCGGCGCAGCAACAGGCAACGGGGGAAAGCTGACCGCGTGGCCCGCACCACAGGCCGCACGGCAGGGAGAATGCGATGTACGACTGGATTGGCGATAACACGCTGGTGGCCCTGATCGGCCTGCTGAGCGGCGTGGCGCTGGGGATGGCGGCACGGCTGGGCCGGTTCTGCACCATGGGCGCGATCGAGGATCTGCTTTACGGCAACTCCGCGATTCGCATGCGCATGTGGATATTGGTCATCGGGCTGTCGGTGATCGGCGCCTTCGGGCTGATGGCGGCCGGCCTGTTTGAACCCGAGATGTCGTTCTACCTGTCGCTTCGGTGGTTCCCGCTGATGTCGGTCGTCGGCGGGCTGATGTTCGGCTACGGCATGGCGCTTTCGGGAAATTGCGGCTTCGGCCATATTGCCCGGATCGGCGGCGGTGACATCCGCTCGATGGTGATCGTGCTGGTGATGGGCGTGGCCGCCTATTTCGTCATGTCCGGGCCGCTGGCGCCGCTGCGCGCGGCGATCGTCAACGAGCAGGACGTCATCAACGAAACGCCGCCCGGTTTCGCGCACCTGATTGCCAGTGTCACCAGCCTGTCGGTGCCGATGGTCGGCCTCGGCCTCGGGGGGCTCATTACCCTGGCCGCGCTGGCGTCGCGCAGCTTCCTGGCCGAACGCGGCGCGATCTTCTGGTCGGCGGTGGTCGCAGTCGGCATCACCGCAGGCTGGGCCGGCAGCTACTGGGTCGCCACGAGCGGTTTCGCGGCGATGCCGGTGGTGTCGCACAGTTTCTCGGCCCCGGTGGGCGAGTCGTTGCTTTACGTGATGACCGGCTCGGCGCGGGCGCCATCCTTCGCGGTGGGATCGGTCGCGGGCGTGGCCCTGGGCGGCTTCCTGGGTTCGCTGATCAAGGGGCATTTCCGCTGGGAGGCGTGCGAAGACCCGCGCGAGTTGCGCCGCCAGTTGACCGGTGCCGCGCTGATGGGGGTGGGCGCGGTGTTGGCCCTGGGCTGCTCCATCGGCCAGGGCGTGACGGCGTTCTCGGTGCTGGCCTTCTCGGCGCCGGTGACCTTCGCGGCGATCGTCGCTGGCGCCGCGCTCGGGCTGCGCCAGTTGATCGAGGGCTTTCAGCCGGCAGAGTAACCGCTACGGTTGTCCCGTACCGATCTTGCGGCCCCGGACGGATCGCCACCGGCGGCGCGTGATCCTTGATCCGGTGCGCCGATCGGCAGTTGGGTTGCGCCACGGCGCGTCAAGACGCCGATCCGCGAGCAGTCGGGCCATGTCCGACCGCGCCCGGGGGGCGCGCGCGGCCGGTTCAGACCTTCATCTGCGTGTACTTCTTCAGTTCCGTCCGCGCGATCTGGCGGCGGTGCACCGCATCGGGCCCGTCGGCCAGGCGCAAGGTGCGCACATGGGTCCATTTCTGCGCCAGCGAGGTATCCTGGCTGATCCCCTGCCCGCCGAACATCTGCACCGCCTCGTCGATCACCTTGAGCGCGACGCGCGGTGCGACGACCTTGATCTGGCTGATCCACGGGGCGGCGGCGCGGGCATCGCCCTGATCCATCATCCAGGCGGCTTTCAGGCACAGCAGGCGGGCCTGCTCGATCTCCATCCGGCATTCGGCGATGATGTCGTAATTCGCGCCCAACTGCGCCAGAGGCTTGCCGAACGCCTCGCGCGCGAGGCTGCGCGTGCACATCATCTCCAGTGCCGCCTCGGCCTGTCCGATGGCGC